>CAZTOF010000744.1:0-1883 GCA_964615515.1 uncultured Gemmatimonadaceae bacterium | reverse complement strand
TCCACTATCCCGGCCTCCCCTCCCACCCCGACCACGCGCTGGCCCGCCGCCAGATGAAGGGCTTCTCGGGGATGGTGTCGGCGGAGCTGGCCGAGCGTGACGCACGGCAGCTGGCCGAGGGGACACGCCTCTTCCGGCTCGCGGAAAGCCTCGGCGGCGTCGAGTCGATGGTCTGCATCCCGTCGCTCATGACCCACGCCTCCGTTCCCGAACCCGACCGGCGGCGCATGGGCCTCACCGACGGCCTGGTCCGCTTCTCGGCGGGCATCGAAAACGGCGCCGATCTCGTCGAAGACCTGGACCGGGCGCTACGTAGCGGAAGCCGTACCCGGAATCGCCGCGCAAGCCAAGCACTCACACAAGGATAGGCAATGACCGACCAGGACTACGAATTCGAATACGACTTCGACGGGGGCAGCGGTGAAGGCAACGGCGGCGGTGGTGACGGCAACGGGGGTGGCGGTGAGGGGAGCGATGGCGGCAACGGCGACCGGCCCCGGACCGACCGCGTCGTCCTCACGGACATCTCCTCCCGCGTCTGGGAACACCCGGCCGACCGGGCCGCCCTGGCCGCGCTGCGCAAGCTCCCCATGTTCGACCAGGTGCTCCGCGCCCTCTTCGGCTTCTTCGGGGAGAAACCCATCCGTCTGGCTTTCCAGGCCAACGCCGTCCAGGTCGGGCCCAACCAGTTCCCGCGCATCTGGGACCTCTACTGCGAGGTCTGCGACACGATGGACGCGCCCGCGCGGTACCCCCTCTTCGTCTCCCAGAACCCGGTCGTCAACGCCGGCGCCTACGGCATGAAGGAGCCCTTCATCATCCTGAATTCGGGCACCCTCGCGCTTCTCTCGGACGACCAGGTCGCCTACATCCTGGGCCACGAGGTCGGCCACGTCATGAGCGACCACGTGCTCTACCGGACGATGACGCAGCTCCTGATCGAGCTCGCCAAGCTGGGCTTCCCCATCGTGGGGCTGGCGGCCCGGGCCATCCTGGTCGCGCTGCTGGAGTGGAACCGCAAGAGCGAGCTGTCGTCGGACCGGGCCGGGCTGCTCGCCATCCAGGACCCGCAGATCGTGATGGCGTCGATGCTCAAGATGGCCGGCGGCGGCGCGGACGAGGAAACCTCGCTCCCCGAATTCATCCGCCAGGCGGAGGACTACCGGGTCTCCGGCGACGTCGCCGACCAGGTCTTCAAGGTGCTGAACCTGCTCGGCCAGACGCACCCGTTCTGGGTCCTGCGACTCTCCGAGCTGCGCGCCTGGATCGAGACCGGCGACTACGACCGGGTGCTCCGGGGCGACTACCAGCGCCGCGGCGATCCCGATCCCACGTACGGCGACGACCTGTCCGAGGCGGCGAACGCCTACAGGTCCGGCGCGAAGGACTTCATGGACCAGATGTCGGATGCGGCCAAGCGGGTCGGTGAGAGCTTCATGGACTCCTTCCGGAAGTGACTCCGGGCCGATGCGCATCCTGATCGCGGGAAACGGGGGGCGGGAACACACGCTGCTGTGGAAGCTGCGACGGGATGCGCCGGAGGCGTCCTTCCACGTGACGCGGCCGAACGGGGGGATGGCGGGCGAGTGCACGGCGGTGGACATCGCGCCGGGGGATGTGGCGGCCCTGGCCGCGTGGGCGGCGGACAACCGGATCGACCTGGCTGTGATCGGCCCCGAGGGACCGCTCGCGGCGGGGCTGGCCGACCGGATGGAGGAGCGGGGGGTTCCGGTGTTCGGGCCTTCGGCGGCCGCGGCGCGGATCGAGTCCAGCAAGGCGTTCGCGAAGGACCTGATGGCGGGGGCGGGGGTGCCGACCGCGGAGTACGAGGTTCACACCGATCCGGACCGGGCGGCCGCGTACATCGAGGCGTGGGGGGCGCC
>CAZTOF010000743.1:0-3368 GCA_964615515.1 uncultured Gemmatimonadaceae bacterium | reverse complement strand
GTCCTCGCTGCCGAACATCATGAGCAGCGGCGTGTTCATGTTCTGGATGTTGTGGACCGGGGAGTTGGCCTCGTAGGACTCGTAGTCGTCCCACCACGGTCCCATCATGCGTCCCTGGCTGATCTCGAAGATGCGCGCGTCCGTGCCGCCCGAGTTCCAGTAGAAGGAGAGGTACATGCTCATGAGGTTGGTGAGGGGGGCGCCCGCCACGGCGGCCGCGAAGAGGTCGTCCTGGGTGACGAAGAAGGTGGTCTGGTAGCCGCCCCACGAGTGGCCGATGAGGCCGACCCGCTCGGGGTCGATCATGCCGGTGGCCACGGCCGCCGCGACGGCCGGGCGCAGGGTCTCGACATTCGACTGGCCGGGCCGCCGGTCCCGGTACACGATGTCCGGCTGCAGGACGAAGTACCCCTCCTGGCTCCACGCCTGGACGTTGTAGTAGCTGGTCTCGTCGGGGACCACGTAGCGGTGGAGTCCCTGCGACAGCAGCTCGTAGTGGTAGACGATCATGGGGTACCGCCTGCCCTCCTCGTATACGGCGGGGTAGGTGAGCGAGCCCTGGAGCCTGCGTCCCCATTCGTTCTCGTAGTCGATGAGCTCGGTGCGGCCCCAGGCGTAGTCGTCCTGGAAGGGGTTGGTGTTGGTGACCTGCCGCCTGTCCGTGAAGTATCCGTCGGTGACGAAGTAGTCGGGCGAGTCGTCGAAGCGCTCCTTCCGGAAGATGTACACGTCGGCGTCCTCGGCCTTCTGCAGTCCGCCGAAGAAGCCGAAGGTGGCGTCTTCCCAGAAGAGCGGCCTGGGGGTGTCGCCGCGGCGAGCGCGGGAGAAGCCGGCCTTCTTGCTCCACTGTCCGTAGGTCGAGTAGTAGAGGGGCTCGTCCGGATCGTAGGCGTCGGCCTCGAAGTCGAGCCGGACCACCCGGTAGCGCACCTCGTCCTCGGCGCCCTGCGTGAGGCGCCTGCCGCCCGAGCCGTCGGGCCGCACCTCCCACACGTCCCAGCGGTCGTTGATGAGCAGCGCCTCGTCGTCCTCCAACCACCCCGCCATGCCGAACGAGGGCATCTGTTCGCGGGTGGGTGTCTGGTCGAGGTTGACGAACGTGCCGTCCAGCTCCCCGGTGATGTTTCGGGTCTCGCCGCTTCCAAGGTCGTGGGTCCAGTAGTCCTCCCCCTCGAACCACAGCAGGTAGCGGCCGCCGGGGCTCGCGCCGTAGTCCTGGAAGAGCCGTTCGCGCACCAGTTCGCGCTGCCCGGAGCCGGCGTCGACCACGTACAGGTCGAAGGCCTGCTGGCGGAACATGGCGTCGACGTCGTAGGGGGTCTCGTCGCGGGCGATCATGTGCCGGCCGCCCTCGACGATGGAGGCCCGGTCCGCGTGGTCTCCGCCGAGCTGCAGGAAGCTCCCGAATTCAAGCTGCCACCGCCCGATGTGGTTTCGCTGCCTCAGGAAGCGGTCCCGTACGCGCTGCTGGGGAACGGGGTCCACGTCCTTCGAATGCCAGATCTCCACGCCGGGGGGGTCTTCCTCCTCCTCCTTCCCGGGCCTGCCCGCGCCCTCGTCCTCGTCGCCTTCCTCGTCCTCGTCGCCCTCACCCTCCTCCTCGCCGTCTCCTTCGCCCTCCTCGTCGCCCTCACCCTCTCCCTGACCTTCCTCGTCGCCCTCCCCTTCACCCTCACCTTCCCCTTCACCCTCTTCCTCGCCTCCCTCGCCGCCTTCACCCTCGTCACCCCCCTCACCCTCACCTTCACCATCCCTACCCTCGTCACCATCCTCCCCATCCTCCTCCTTCTCCACCGGCTCACGCTCCCGCAACCCCAGGAAGATCGTGCTCCCGTCCTCCGACCACGACGGCCGCCGGTGCTCGACCACCCGTGTCCCCGCGGGGAGCAGCATGCCCTCGCCCTCGCGGGGGTCCAGCACGAACGCGCGGAAGTCGTCCTTGTCCAGATCCCGCCAGGCCATGGCGACGTGCGCGGTGTCCTCGTGCTCATCGTCGGTGTAGGTCTTGAGCACGGCCAGGTCCGCCGACTCCTCGCGCCAGCCCATGTGGCGGTACGTGGCGGTGTCGGTGTCGAGCGACCGGATGCGCCCCGTGCCGGGGTCGTAGAGCCTCACGCCGTTGCCGGCCCGGTCGTCGGCGTCGATCGTCATCGCGAGGAGATGTCCCTCGTCCTGCCAGGACGCCTGCGCCACGTTGCCGAAGGTCATGAGCGATGCTCCGCTCACCAGTTCGCGCACCTCCACGTCCACGCCGGCGCTCTTCTTGCCTTCGGGCTTGTAGCGCCGGAGCAGGAGGTAGAGCCCGTCCTCCGAAAACGAGAACGACTGGATGTCGTCGACGGTGACCTGGTCGCCCGTGTTCAGGTCCAGCAGGCCGAGCTTGTTGCGGACGGGCTTCTTCTGCTTCTGCATCCGCTCGCGCTCGTCTGGCGACACGCCGATCGAGTAGGCGATCCAGCGGCTGTCCGAGCTGAAGACGGGCCGGTTGGCGAAGGGGACGACCACCACCGAATCGGAATCGGTGGAGTGGATGCGCAGCTCGCCCTCGTCGTTCACGCGGCCGATGCCGACGGCGACCCAGAGGCCGTTCGGCGACAGGGTCGCGCCGGACAAGCGCTCCCACTGGCCGTAGTCGTCGACGGTCAGCGTGGGCTTTTCCTGGGCGTGAAGCACAGGGGGCGCCGGGAGGAAGGCCGCAAGGGCCAGGAGTCCGTGGGCTCCCAGGGCGCAGGCGAGGAGGGTGGTGGGAAGGGGGGTGTGGGGGCGCGACGTTTGGCGCTTCATGGTTCTGACCTGGGTTGCTGGGTATGGCGTATCCGTGACTGTGTCAGGGGTGATCGGCAACGGCGACTTTTGGCCGCCCGGCCTTTCGCTTAAGCTTCCTTGGTGTGCGCGCGGGCCGGGGTGGGCCGCGTGCCCAACGTAAGCGAGGAATCCCTGTTGAGAAAGACCTGCGAGGTCGACATCGGTGGCGTGCGGGTGGGAGGCGGCAACCCGGTCGTCGTCCAGTCCATGACCAACACCGACACGGCCGACCCGGCCGCCACCGCCGCGCAGGTCAAGGCGCTGGCCGACGCGGGGAGCGAGATCGTGCGCGTCACGGTCAACAACAAGTACGCCGCCGCCGCCGTCCCCGAACTCTTCGAGCGGCTGGACGACCTGGGCTGCACCGTCCCGATCGTCGGCGACTTCCACTACAACGGCCACATCCTGCTGCGGGACTTTCCGCGCGCGGCGGCGCTGCTGGCGAAGTACCGGATCAACCCCGGCAACGTGGGCACCAGCCGCCGCGACGAGAACTTCCAGGCGATCGTCCGCATCGCCGTCGAGAACGGCAAGGCGGTGCGCATCGGGGTGAACTGGGGCTC
>CAZTOF010000742.1:0-3695 GCA_964615515.1 uncultured Gemmatimonadaceae bacterium | reverse complement strand
GGTCCCGTGCGCGAGAAACTTAATGTGCATCCGGGTCTCGGTTCTCGAAGCGGGCCAGCGCCGTCAGCGCCCGCTCGATGGAGACCAGGCGGGCGAGGACTTCGACGGCCTCGGCCGCTCCCTTGTGGCGATTGGCCCAGCGGATCGCCTGATGGCAGAATCCCGGCAGGAAATCGGCTAACCACTTACAGGGCCGCACGATCTGCTTTTCCTGCCGTTGGACTGGACCCTTCTGGACCGTGCCCTGAAAGCGGGAAAGCCGTACGTGATTGGCGGGACTCCCGCGCCGGCGGCCGCCTCTCGGCGATCCGCTTCGGCAAGCGATTGAACCGTCATCTGCTGTTCGAGTGAGGGGCTCGCGGTGCTGGCCAGCTTGATGGACACACCTGGGGGGGGATTCTCCCGGCATGGGGTGACCGGGAGTTTCCCTTGAGAATTGCAGGGTTTTCCCTCTGGGAGTGCCCAATTGCCTTGCCGATATTGGAGATGCCAGCCCGGAGCCCACGAGCGCTCCGATGGATGGCAGCCGTTCTCTTTCTCACACCCACAGGATTCAGAAAGGAAGACCTGAACCATGAGAACACGCATTCTTTCGGCGGCTACCGCGTTGGTGGCTGCCACCCTGATGACCCCAGTTCTGGCCTGCTATGACGGTGGCACCCCCGCCGACGGCCACCAGAAGGCGGTGGAGGTAGAGGGGGTCGCCGAGTACCGCATAGCGGACGCTATCGCCCAGCTCAACGACGAGCAGGTCCTTCACTCACGGACGGGGATCCCCTACGCGGCCACCAACTACGGAGAGCGTACCCACGACTTCGGCGAAGGCCTGTACGGTCTGACGACCGAGCCCGGTTTCGTGGCCAGCTTTGCGATGCTCGCCTACTTCCAAGAGGAAGAGGAGGAGGACGAGCCGGACTGTAAGGGGAAGGGCCTCAAGTTCGCTAGGTGCGTCAAGGACCGCATGGACAAAGGGGAGAAGTGCAGCACCTGGAAGGAAGGCGATGAGTACGTCGCCTTCTGCGAGCCACGCAAAGACTAGGCAGATGAGGGTTCCAGACTCTTGTAGCAGTGAACCCGCTGCGTGGAACAAGCGGACAGGAGATGGGCTTGATCGTCCGTGGCCGATCTGCTACAAGAGTCTGGAGTCACCTGAGGACACCCGCTGCGGACAGGTTTCTTTCACTGGAGCGAGCTTGACGCTGGGTGATTCCGGATCAGACTTTGGTCCTCATCGTCGTGCCCCCGCAACGAGGATCCGACTGCCATTGAAGATCGTGCGCTTCCTCCCCCTCGCACTGCTCGCCGTTTCCTGCGGCGATTCCGGTACTGGATCGTACTCGATCGTGGGAGTTGTCGATTCGGCTGGGGTTCGGATTGTCACCAGTGCCCCGACCGATGTCGTGTACGCAGAGACGGCTGCGGAGCCGGCGCTGGTGATCGGCAGACTCGACGGCCCGCAAGAGTACCTCTTCGGAACTATCACCGCAGTGGCGAGAGACGAACGAGGCAACGTGGTCGTGGGTGACAGCCAGGCCAACGAAATCCGCGTCTTTGACGCGACAGGCGTCCACCTGCGCACTCTCGGCGGAGCGGGAAAGGGTCCGGGGGAGTTTGAGACCCTGAGCGATGCATGGCCGGTCGCTGGGGGGAACATCGTAGCGACGGACCTTGGCCTCGACCGGATCACGGTTTTCGATTCGACCGGTAGAGTGGTTGAGACGACACGGGTCGAGCAGCTTGGGGGTAGTGAAATCAACCTCAACAGCATGTTCTCAAGGGGCACGGGTGGTCGAGGAACGGTGCTCCACGAAGTCACGCTGCGAAGCGCCTCGCCGGTGATGACCGGAGAGGGGACATTCCAGAGCGTCATGGAAGCAGCGTTGGGAGGTGAACCGCAGGTACTCTACGTTCGTCACCGATTCGACGGTACGCTGGTCGATACCGTGGCCGAGGGTAGAACCCGCCCGGTCATTGTCTCGCAGTTGGCCGGGGGAGCCGTGTCGTTCGTGCAGCTTCCGTTCGCCCCAACATCCTCGGCAGCAGGATCTGATCGCGGGATTGCGGTCACGGGCGGTCTCGCCTACGAGCTGAGCCTGTTTGATCCGGCTGGCTCGCTGGTGATGATCGCACGACTAGAGGACCAACCCCCGGCGCGAACCGAAGAACATCTCAGAGTTCGCGCCGAGCTTGAGGCGAACGAGAGAGAATCGGCAGAGGAACTGATGGAGCAGTACCGGGGAATGCCCCTGCCGGATACGCTGCCCGGCTACACCATGATGCGTATTGCGGACACGGGGGAGCTGTGGGCAGAGCGCTTTAGAGTCACTGGCGAAGAAGTGGGTCGCTGGGATGTATTCGCTGGCGATGGCGCATATCTTGGCCGGGTGGAAGTGCCCGCTTCGTTTGCGATCCAAGAGATCAGCCGGAGCCAGCTCGTCGGTATCGTCCGCGACGAACTCGATGTCCAGCGCGTGGAGATTCGTGATCTTCTTCTTCTGCGGAAACCTCAATAGCGAACAGTGTGCGCTTACCACCAGCGCGTCCACACCAAAGGCGATATCTGGCACTCCTTCCCGGTCAAGCCGCTCGTCGCGCTCGGCGGGTGCCCTCTTGGCCCGTGGGGGTGTATCCTGATCGCAACGGGTCTGGCCGCCGCGCGGAAAAGGTGGTGACCGGCGCGCTGCGAATCGGGCGTCGGACGTGAGCACCCTGAAGCGTCCGGCGGCTCCGCTGGGCTGGCTCAGCCACTGCAATGGTGGCTAAGTATCCATCTCACAAGCGGGCGCCTGTTTTTCGCGAAGCAACCTGCCTCGCAGCGCCCCTTGGCGCCGCTTCCGCTTCGGCACCCGTTCTTGCCCGGTTCGATCATCCGTGAACGCTCCCCGCCGGGCTGGGCGTCGGGAAGGCCGGGCAGGAGTACTCGCGCGGCGGCTGCGCCGTCCACGTGCGGTCCTGCTGCACCAGGGCGTTGGCGAGAACGAGGAGCTTCCGCATCACGGCCGTCAGGGCGACCTTCCGCGGCTTGCCCCGGGCGACGAGCGCCTCGTACTTCCGCTTGAGGTCGGGATTGTACTGGATCGCGACCATTGCAGGCATGTACAGCAACCGGCGGAGCCGGTGCCTGCCGCCCTGGATGAAGCCGTGCCCCTTCCAGTGTCCGGACTCCCGGGTGACCGGAGCGAGCCCGGCGAGGCTGGCGGCGCGCGGCCCGGTGAGCATGCCCAGTTCCGGCAAGTGGACGATCAGTCCCGCGGCGGTGATGTCCGAGATGCCGGGGATCGAGGTCAGGATCTCGGCCCGGCGCTCCATCTCCTTCTCCTCCCCGAGCCGCTGCCGGATTTCGGCATCAATGAGCTTCAGCTGGCGGTCGATCTGCCTCAGCCTCTGCCTGGTGACCCGCTTGCCCACGGGAGTGCGCAAGTTCCTGCCCCGGTTGGTGGTTGCAGTCCGATCCCTGACCAGCGCGTCGCGGATCTGCTGGAGCTCGGCAAGGTCGCGCTGCCCCTCCGACCGCACTTGGGTTGGGCGCAGGTCCTCGATGGCCGAAGCCATGGTGGCCAGCATCCGGGCGTCCACCGCGTCGGTCTTGGCGCGCCGCCCGATGGAGCGGGCGAAGGACCGGACCTGGAAGGGGTTGATCGCGTACAGGGGGAGCCCGGCCTTCAGGAGGGTGTCCTCGAAGTCGCGGTGGAAGG
>CAZTOF010000741.1:0-5375 GCA_964615515.1 uncultured Gemmatimonadaceae bacterium | reverse complement strand
CGTAGTAGCCGCTGGGGGAGAGACCCAGCACCCGGCACATGGCCGCCAGAGGGAACTCGGCCCGGTGCGCCTTCATGAACGCGTACCCCCGCCGGGGATCGATCCGCTCTCCCGTGCGAACCAGGCCGCGGCTTTTTCTGTGAAACTCCGGGTGGTGGATGCTCGGGGGGTGCGCGATCAAGCGGCTTCCTCCGCCACTTGGATATCCAGTCCGAGCTTGCGGAGACGATTTAGCAGGTACCGCTTCTGGCGTTCCGCGTCGCGGGTCTGGAAGTGGTCCGGTCCCAGATCCTCGTGCACCACGCCTCCCGAGAACATGTGCCAGATCGCCACTACGATCGCGTGCTGAACTACGACGATCGCCTTCTTCGGTCCTCCCCGCGACTTGTGCCGATGATATAGGGCACGGTAGTAGCTGCCCTTGGTGCGCACCGCAGCCCATCCGACCTGGGACAGCGCGGCTCTTAGCCACGTGTTCCCCTTGCCCGTTGACGCTGGCCGGCGCTTTCCAGCGCTCTCGTGGTTGCCGGGACAGACACGTGCCCACGACGCAAACTGGCTGGCCGTCGGGAACTTCGACATGTCATCGCCGATCTCCGCGAGAATCGCTTCCGCCGAACGCCTCGCCACGCCCGGAATGCTCTCCAGGAGTTCGATGGCCGCCGAGAAAGGGCGCGTCACCTCCTCGATCCGGGCGTCGAGCCTTCGGATGCGCTCCGTGAGGTGGTCGATGGTCGCCAGCTGTTCCTTGAGCAAGAACCGGTGATGGTCCCGGATCAGGCCGGGGACGGCTTCGGCGAGTTCATTGCGCTTCCGGCGAAGCGACCCGCGGGCAAGTCCGGCCAGGACTTGGGGATCCTCCTCCCCTTCGACCATGGCTTCCAGGATCGCACGCCCCGTCACGCCCATGATGTCCGTCACCACGGATCCGAGCTTCACGTTCGCCAGTTCGAGCATCTTTGCCACCCGGGTGACCTCTTTGCCACGGTCCCGTGACAGAGACTTGCGGCGCCGGGTGAGATCCCGCAGGTCGCGGACCGGCCGGGGCGGAATGAAGCTTCCCCGAAGCAGCCCGTGTTCGAGAAGCTGGGCGAGCCATTCGCAGTCCTTGACGTCCGTCTTCCGCCCCGGCAGGTGCTTGACGTGCCGCGCGTTGACCAGCATCACGTCGAAAAGCGATTCGAGCACCGCGTACACAGGACACCAGTACACCCCTGTCGACTCCATCGCTACACGAGTGACGCCGTGTTCCGAAAGCCAATCGCGCATCGCTTCCAGTCCGGCCACCGTCGTCTGAAATGTGCGGATCGCCTTTTCCCGTCGGGGCCCGCCGGCCAGGCCCGGAAGGCGGACGCACGCCACCACAGTCTTCTTGTGCACGTCGAGGCCCGCGCACCGTTCATTCACCACGTCCATTTGGTTCCTCCTTCACCCGATGAGTCCTTGGACGGGGGCAGGCGCTTATGCGGTATCGATTTTTCTGTCCGTGCTGGCGGCCTCCTGGACCGCGTCAACACTGCGGGGTCCCTCGAAGCGCCCCGGTCACGTTTTTTAACGGGCTCTGAACACCAGTAAGCCGGACGACCTCAGCCCCCTGAGCTGCACCTTAGTTTCAGCCCCGCAGGGTGGCCACCCCTCGCGTGGACATGCCAGTTTTTTAGGATGTCCCGCTCCGTCCGCAACCGCCTGTTCTCACGACGCAGACGCGACACCTCGCTCCGCGCCTCCGTCGTCAGCCCGTTGCTCCGCTCTCCCTCGTCCAGCTCCGCCTGCCTGACCCAGTTGCGGATCGTCTGCCGCGTCGGCTCGAACTCCCGAGCCAGCGACCCCGCGCTACGGCCCGAACGCGCAAGCTCCACCAGCCGCTCCCGGTACTCCCGCGGGTACCGCCCCGCTCTTGCCGCCACGACACACCTCCTTGGTTGGACCAATCAAAAGGTGTCCGTGAAACCGGGGCAACTCCAGTCTGTTTCCGAAGACTGCCAAGGACCCTCTCCGAACATCGGACGCATCAAGCCCAAGCCGAAGAACCGCCCGGCACCGAGCATTAGCGGCCCGCGCACCAAATCGTCAAAGGTCAGCGCCACATGAACCAATTGCCGTCTCACAGATTGCCTCCGGCGTGCGGCCTGCCGAAACGCGGGGAAGTGGGCTGCGCTCCGGCTCCCCACGATCCAGGGATCCAACGAGAGCGTGACCACCGCAGGTTTCGGAAGTCCGACGTGAGCGCAAGCCAGCCGGAGCGCCGCTTCCGCACGCGCCCATGCCTTGGCTCGGGCTGGGGCGGTCCCTCGCGAAAGGGAGCCCGGATGCTGCGGCAAAGCCACGGGCGTCACGGACACCCACCTGAGTGACGGTTTGCACCAGACGCTTGGTCGGAGCGATGCCAAATCGGCGGTACCCACCACTCTATGGAGCTTGACAGTGCCTCGGGCTCCCAGAGTGAGAGTGAGAGGTCGGCGCGAAGAGGCGAATCCTTCCCGCACAGTCCGCTCCCAGATCCCGATGGCCCGATAAAGAGCGGTCCGCGACGACTGGTCCATTGTGTTGGGGACCGAGACGGCGATGCCGACCAGCCGTCCGTCGGCGTGAGAGAATCCGGAGAAAGGGACAGGAACGATGGCCATGTGAGGTAAACGAGAGGGCATGCCATCTGCCCGGTGTCCGCTGACTCCCTCGGGAATCGGGTCTTCCGCGTAGGCGAGAATGGCTTTCCGCATAGCCTTTGCCAATTCGACGCCGCGGGTCGCGGGGAACGATCGAGAATCGTGAGTAAACTCGAAGACAATCCATTCGCCGCTGGTGTTTGGCTCTAGAACTTGATCCAGAGGTGAGGTCGCGGCTGGCCTGTAGCGGACATCGGTGAAGGGAAGCGAGCGAGGCCGAACGCCTCGGTGACGCCCGTGTCGCCGCACGAGTTCGGAGACTTGGCCAGGCCTCACCGTACGCAGAGCCATTCCGTCTCCGTTGGCCGCTACCAAGAGGGTAGGTGCCGGCGGATCTGGGGCGACACGGCACGCCACAAGCGATGACGAGTGGCCCAAGCGGATCACTCGATTGAGTAACCGGTCCAGAACGCGACTGGTGTCGTCGCCGGGATGCAGGTCCCAGATGTAGGTGACTCGCGGTGACTCCGGCGCCATACAAGGAAAACGACGCTCCTGCTTGCCCCGTCCATCCGGCAGCATCGCGAGCGCGGAATCCGGGGATGTCTTGCCCACACGGCTCACGGTGGAGGCAAGGTCGCGCTTTTTCGACAGCTCCTTCATTACGCGGCCGATGCCCTGCGTAACCTCTCCTCCTGAGGCAACAAGACCGTCATGAATCTGGTCCATCAGGTCGTAGATTTCGATGGCCCTCCGCTCTTGCAGGGTTCGACTGATGATCGACGCGTCGTTCACAGGCACGAAGTGCGACACCGTCTTGCGCGGAACAGCATCGGATGCAGCGATCGCTGGCGCACCTTGGTTCTCAATCCACTCCAAGGCGCTCCGTTCCACTGGATCGGGCTTCTCCACCTCCGCCCAAGCGGCAACGAGGGCAGAAAAGAGCCGGGCGGGGTGCGGCGGCCATTCGCCCCGTCTGCGGTCGTTGTGTGACGTGGCCACATAGCGACCCGTGAGAAAGTTCACCTCAACGGCGAACTGTCGGGCTCCCACGACCGGTCAGCCTTGGTTGGGCTGGGTTGCGGCCACCTTGTGGCTGCGGGCGATCAACTCAAGCAGCTTGGGTGCAGGTTCCAGTCGAATCTCGTTTGCTTCCCACGGAATCCCGACCTGCTTCGCATACATGACGCACTCCGAAAGGATCTGTGCCGCAGCGCTACTGTCCACTTGAACGATCTCGCCGGCGGACCCGTCCCGCTTCAGGAACTCGACGCGCGGCAGATGCGTGGGCAGGAGCAGACAACGAGATCTGAGATCGAAGTCGCCTTCGTATTGATAGGCGATTGCCGCCACGCCCAGTGCGGCGACGGCCGTTCTCGCTGCGAACTCGGCCTCACGACCAAATCCTCTGAAACGCAACCGGCGGAGGGCGGCCAACGAAATAACCGTTGTCTGGACGGCTCCCGAAATCGTGACCCCCCCGGCCAGCGCATCGATGGAGGGAGCGACATTTCCGTGGTTGATCTTGGACGGCTGCCCGGCCTGCCCGCTCTCGCTGCCTCGCGACGCATACGCGGGCTTCCCCTTCGTGTCTGTTTCGGCCTGCTGGGGATCGAATGTCCAGATCTCGTCAGGGTTGGCACTATTGAACGCCCGGTCTTCGGAGGCCAGTCTCTCGATCTGCAACGGATCGATTCGACTTCCCACCTTCTTCCCCACCTCGGCGTCAAGTCCCACGATTTCCGAGACGTACGCACGCTGGAACTTCGACCCCAACCCTCCCTTGGGACCGGTCGAATCCCACATTCCGAAGAGCAGAGATGTCGGCGAATACCGATACATGTCGGTCGCGTTGCGCGGCGTGGCATTTGTGACGGACCTTCCGATGTCCGACAGTCGAAACAGCGTGCCGTCAAGGAGGCTGTCGCGGAAGATCGCATCCGCGATCCTGTGGGGTGCCTCCAGCACGGTCAGTTTTTCGTAATCCACAAGACCGCCGTCGTTCGAGAAGTCGACGTACGGTGCCGGAAACGTCAGCTCCCCCTGCTCCCACCCGTCGAGCAGTGCCAGCTCCGCCCGGTTCGCCTGCGAGGCTACGGAATCCAAGAGGACCGTCACGGTCGTCCTGTCTCCGGCTCCGATCTGCCGGTTCTCGACGGCATACCGATGCTCCGCCCGCCCGTCCACGGCGTAGGTCGGGGGGAACACCTTGTCCCCTTCGCCGCCAGCTGGTTGGAGCGTGAGGCGCGAGCGCAGCGCCACGGTATCGCCGCGAACGGCGTTGAGGAGGCGTTCGAAGGTGAGCTCCGTCATCCGCTTGCTCCTTGGAGTTGGTAGGGCACCCTTCATGGTCGATTGTCGGAAGGAAGCTAACACGACGCCGGAGGCGATGGGCGGATTCAACACGGAGCCTGGGTATCCGCATCCACATCTTCTGGCGGCAGCGCGGTGTCACCCCGTATTTCGGTATCCGGCCCTGCACCGGATGCCGGCCGGATGCCTTCTCAGTTTCCCGCTATTGGAGGCAGATTTTCCGTCGATTCTCGGGCAGTGCGATCAGGTGCGGCAGAACGGCAGGGAGCGCAGATCGTGCAGTCCCGTAAGACTTTAGACGATTCCCTGCCGTGATTCGTACCGCTCGCCCGGTCGCTCGGACAGCAACTTCGCGAAGCTGTCGGTCGAGGTGAACCACACCTTGGGCTCACCCTTCGCGGGCGTGCGCTCGCCCCGGGCGATGGCCACCGTGCGCGCCTTCATCTGGTCGTAGCC
>CAZTOF010000740.1:0-29595 GCA_964615515.1 uncultured Gemmatimonadaceae bacterium | reverse complement strand
GCGGGATGGGGCGGCACGGGGGCGGGGCCTTTTCGGGCAAGGACGCCACCAAGGTGGACCGCTCCGGCGCCTACGCCGCGCGCTGGGCGGCGAAGAACCTCGTGGCCGCCGACGCGGCTTCCCGCTGCGAGGTGCGGCTCGCCTACGCGATCGGCAGGCCCGAGCCCGTGCAGATCTGGGTCGACTCCTTCGGCACCGGAGTCGTACCCGATCCGGAACTCTCGCGGGCCGTCGAGCGCGTCTTCGACTTCACGCCCCGCGCCATCATTCGCGAGCTGGGTCTTCGGAGCCCGGTGTTTGGTCGCACCGCCACCTATGGACACTTCGGCCGCACGCCCCGTACGGTGGAAGACGGGAGGCTCTTCTTCGGCTGGGAACGAACCGACCGAGTCGACGACCTGCGGACGGCGTTGGGGCTGTAACAACGAATCCGGAAAGCGAGGTGGACAGGTGATCGAGGTCAGCGTACAGAGCCTCGCCTTCGACCGTTCGTCGAACACGCCGGTGGTGATCCTCAGGGAGGTCGGGACCGACCGGGTCCTGCCCATCTGGATCGGTCCGGGGGAGGCGAGCGCGATCGCCATGCACCTGGGGGGTGTCTCCTTCCAGCGCCCGCTCACGCACGATCTCCTGGTGTCGGTGCTCGGCGGGCTGGGGGGGACGCTCCAGAGGGTTCTCATCACCCGGGTCGAGAACAGCACGTACTTCGCCGAGATGATCATCGACCGCGAGGGAGACCTCATCTCGGTCGACGCGAGGCCTTCCGATTCGATCGCCATCGCGCTCCGAATGGAGGCGCGCATCTTTGCGGACGACGCCCTGCTCGCATCGGCGGGACAGGTGGTCGAGGTGGCGGAAGAGGGTGAATCCGGGGGCGGCGAGGACCCGATGAGCGGCGAGACGCTGGAGGAACACCTGCGCAAGCTACGTCCCGAAGACCTCGGTCGGTTCGACGGCTGATCGGCCCGATTGCGTGCAGGCCGGTGGGCCCTCCGTGATTTCGCGGCGATCGGGTGAGAGCCGGGTTGCCGCCGTGGTGCGTGTCGTCCGGGGAGTCCGCAGACGAGTTCCCGACGGCATTTTCGTGAAAGAGGCACCGCTCCGCGCCGCGAGTTTCGGCCCTCGGGGCGGCAGTTCGCGGCCATGCGAGATTCGCCCGGCAATGCATCCGCGCCGGGCGCTTACGCTCTGCGGCTGCCTCCTTGCCGTCGGGGGGCAGGAGGTCGACGCCCCCCCCCGCCGCACCGGAGCGCCGCAGGTCGAAGGGGGCCGCGTTCTCACCGGCCAGGTGCTCATCGGGGACCGCCCCGCCGACACCGGGACCGTCGTGCTGCACCGGGTCGCGGGGGACTTCTCGGGTGAGGTCGACAGCGTCGGGGCAGGACCGGGCGGACTGTTCGAACTCAGACTGCCCGCAACATCCGGAACGGAGGACGACGTGTTCTTCGCGACCTTCCGTCACCAGGACATACTCTACTTCGGCCCTGCGGTCACAGGGTTGCCGGACTCGGCCGGGAGCTACGTCATCCAGGCCTATCCGGCCTTGCCGGCCGGCCCGGGCACCAGGCCTCTCCTGCAAGTTCGAAACGTCATCCTGGCCCGCCGCGAATCCGGAAACGGCTGGGTCGTCGCCGACGTCTTCGAGTTGAGGAACGGCGCTCCGGCCACCCTGGTCGCCGGAGAGACGGGCGCCACATGGTCCCACCCCTTGCCGCCCGAGGCCGCCGATCCGGAGGTGGGCCGGAGCGACCTCTCTCCCGGCATGGCGGATTTCCGCGACGGCCGTGTCCGCGTGTCGGCACCGATCCCGCCCGGTGAAAGCGTGTACGCGTTCCGCTATGCCATCGCGGGCGACGAATTCGGCATCCCGCTCGAGGTGGCTGCCGGTTCGATGGAGCTGCTCGTGCGGGAGCCGGCGGGAGACCTCGCCGTGACCGGGCTGGCCGCCGTCGAGGGAGTCGAGCTGGAGGGAGTTCGCTACCGTCGGTACGCGGGCCGCGACCTGGCGCCCTCGATCGTCAGGGTGACCGCCGGCGATACCCGGATGCCGTTCGGCTCGCTGTCCATCGTGGCAGTGCTTCTGACCCTCGTGCTCGCCGGTGCGGGAGCGCTGCTCGCCGCCCGCTCGGCGAACGCGACGATTGTCCCGGCGAGGAGACGCAGGGGCCGGGTGCTGGCCGATATCGCCCTGCTCGACGAGGAGTGGGCGGCCGGCCGGCTCGCCCCGGAGGACTACGGGAGCCGGCGGACCCGTCTCCTGGAGGAGTTGCACCCATGACCGCCGCTCCTCTCCCGCAATGGTGCGGACGATCGTGGCGCGGGACCGGGACATGCCCACGGTAGCGACACCGGCGATTCTGCTCCGCACCCATCCCTACTCCGAGAGCAGCCGCGTGCTGAGATTCTACACCCGGGAACTCGGGCTTCTGGGCGTGATGGCGCGAGGCGTCCGCCGCCGAGCCTCCACCGGCCGGGACGCTCCGGGCACCTTCGGAGAGGGATTGGCCGTCATTGCCGTGCGTGAAAACCGGGAACTGCAGTCGCTGGTCGAGTTCACGTCCGACCGGGTCCGCCTGGGTCTGGCCGGGGACTTCCGGCGGCTGGCGGGCGCATCGATCGCCGCCGAACTGGTGCTCCGGCACGCGGGCCAGGAGCCGCACGCGGAACTCTTCGACGCCCTTTCAGCGGGACTCGACCGGCTTGCACGGAGCGCCCCCGGCGAAGTGGCGGGGGAGGTCCTGGCGCTGTGCTGGAGAATGGTCCGGGTTCTCGGATTCAGTCCCGAACTGTCCTCCTGCACGATGTGCGGCCGGTCGCTCGAAGAGGGGGAAATGGGATGGTTCGATCTCGCGGACGGGGGGCTGCGCGGGCCGGAATGCCCGGCGCCCGAGGGTTCCCGGCGGATCGGTCCGGTGGCACGGACGCAACTCCGGAGCCTCCTTCGGGGTGACGCTCCCGCCGGTCTCCTGAAGCCCCGTGCCCACCTGTCGTTGCTGGACGATTTCACCACCTTTCACATGCTGGGCGGCCGCCGCCTCGGTTCCTTCCGCTTCCTCGACCCCCCCGATGACTCCGAACGCGAACAGTCCCCCGGGGACTAGCAGCCCGCGGACCGCCAGCCTCATCCTCGGCACCGCGGGACACATCGATCACGGCAAGACATCGCTCGTGCGCGCCCTGACCGGGGTGGACACCGACCGGCTCGCCGAGGAAAAACTGCGCGGGATCACCATCGAGCTCGGCTTCGCGCACTACGTGCCGGCCCAGGGGGTTTCCTTCGGAGTCGTGGACGTTCCCGGGCACGAGGGTTTCGTCCGCACAATGGTGGCCGGCGCGACCGGGATGGACATCGTGCTTCTCGTGGTGGCGGCCGACGAGGGCGTCATGCCCCAGACGCGCGAGCACCTGGCGATCGTGAAGCTGCTCGGGGTAGCGGCGATCGTAGTGGCCATCACGAAGATGGACCTGGTGGACGGCGAGTGGCTCGAACTGGTGACCGAGGACGTGCAGGATCTTCTGGGAAAAACGCCCTACGAGGGCGCGGAGATCGTTCCCACATCCGTACGAACCGGCGCGGGCCTGCCTGCACTGTCGCGGGCCCTGCTGCGTGGCGCCGGCCTTGCCCGCGAGCGTGCCGCGGACGACCTGGCACGCCTCCCGGTCGACCGGGTCTTCACCATGGAGGGAGCGGGGACGGTCGTGACCGGGACCCTCTGGTCCGGGCGGCTGGCGCGTGGCTCGACGGTGCGGATCCTGCCCCTCGGCGAGGAGGCGCGGGTTCGTGCCGTCCAGGTCCACGGCGCCCAGGTCGAGTGCGCGGTGGCCGGGCAGCGGACCGCCCTCGCCCTCACGGGAACCGCGGTCCGCCGTGGGATGATCGCTCGCGGCGACGTGCTCGTGACCGATCGCAGCTGGTCCCCGTCGCTGATGCTGACGGCGAAGCTGCGCACACTGGAGGGGAGCGGTTGGCGGCTCAGGAGCGGCCAGAGGGTTCGGGTACATCTCGGCACGGTCGAGGTGATGAGCCGCGTGGCCCTCTTCGGGGTCGACGAGATCCTGCCCGGCGAAGACGCGCTCGCGCAGCTGAGGCTGGAGGGGCCCGTCGTCGCGAGGTGCGGAGACCTCTTCGTCGTGCGCTCCTACTCGCCCGTTACGACCATCGCGGGCGGTGCGGTCCTGGAGCCGGTGCCACCGAAGCGGAAACGGCTGTCCGGGAGCGAGCGACTCGCCCTGGAGGAGGTGTCGCGCGGTGCCATGCGGGCCGTCCGGGGCGCGGTCGCGCTCGCCGGCTGGCACGGTCTGCACGGTGGCGATCTGGCAGTGCGGGCCGGATGGCGCGGGGACGCGGCCGGCGTGGCCGACGCCGCGGTGCCGCGAGTGGAGGGCGTGCACTTCGCTGCCGGGATCGTCGCCGAAGGAGAGGACCGGATCCTCTCGGCGGTGCGCGACCACCACCGCCGGCACACGCTCCAGGCCGGCGCTCCCTTGTCCAACCTGCGATCGGCGCTGCCCGCGCTTGCCCGTCCGGGACTTGCGGACGGCCTGGTGGCGCAGCTGGCCGGCAGCGGCCGGCTGGTCATCGAGGGGACGATTGCCCGGCTGCCGGAGTTCCGGGCGGCACCGTCCCCGCGGGAGGAGGAGCTGGCGGGGCGCCTTCTCGGCATCCTGGCGGAAGCGGGCCTGGAAGGCTTGACCACCACGGAGTTGGAGGACCGGCTCTCCGGTCACCCCCAAACCACCGCCATCCTGGCGTTCCTGGGCGAAAGGGGCGAGCTCCGACTCCTTGCCGATCGCTTCTGGGTCACGACGGCGGCGCTGGATCGGGCAGTCAACCGGGTGGTCGAGGTGTTGGGTGGTCGGGGAGGGCTCGGCCCCGCCGACTTCCGCAAGGTACTTCCGGTCACCCGCAAGCACCTGATTCCGATCCTCGGATACCTCGACGGGTTGGGCGTAACCACCAGGCTGGAGACCGGGCGTCGGGTGTCCGCCACGCGCCCCTGAAGCGGGCCGCCACGACGTACCGCCGCGACGAACCGCTTGACCTTTTGCGTAGGAATGGGGTATGATACTCGTGCCAGTGATTGAATGAACGGGTCCGACGGGAATGTCGTCGGCGGAAGCCTCGTCCACATAATGGACGGCGCTGCCTCCACGCGTTGCCGGATCCAGTCCCTGGGAGGGGCGAACGTACGAACGCTACTGATCCGAAAGCGGGACATATCGTGAGACGCGCGCTTTGCGTCATGGCCATCATCTGTTCCGGCGGCTTCACCTCGCTCGCCGCCCAGGAGCCTCCTCCGCCCACGGGCGAGCGGACGCTCGGCTTCAAGCTGGAACAGAACTACCCGAACCCCTTCAAATCAGAGACGCGAATTCCCTTCGAGCTGGATGAAGCGCTCTTCGATGAGGGGAGGCCGGTCGTGGTGTCGATTCGGATCTACAATATCCTCTCGCAGTTCGTCGCAGCCCCCGTGGCGCTCGGATACCGTGATGGAGACGGGTTGCCGCTGCTCCAGCTCGAGTACACCTCCCCCGGCCGGTACGAAGCCCATTGGGACGGTCGGAACCGGCACGGCAAACAGGTGGCGTCCGGTGTGTACTTCGTCCAGATGCGAGTTGGCGAGCGAGGCCCCGCCGTCCGCAGGATGTTCGTCACGAAGTAGGGGGACTTCCAGGCTGGCGCTCCGCGTTGCTGCAAGGGCGAATACCGGTGCGGTGTCTCCTCTCGTCGGGGCCGACCCGCCGCCTCGCCTCTCCCGGTGCTCGCGACCGTTTGTCCGCGGCCCGTCAGATCCGCTTCCGGTCCAGCAGGTCGAGGAATTCGGCGGCGGAGTTCAACGCGGCAAGGCTCGGCGGCACGTCCGCCTCCTTCGCGAACTGGGCCACCTTGCCCAGCACCGGCAGGTACTGGCCCGAGACCTCCAGCGGCGGGGCGACGATCAGGAAGAAGTGATGGGCGGGCCGGTTGTCGATGGCCCGGAAATCCACCCCCTGGACATGCCGCCCGTAGGCCAGGTGCAGTCGGCTGACCACGAGCGAACGGCAATGAGGAATCGCGATGCCCCTTCCGATCCCGGTCGACCCGAGGTTCTCACGCCTGCGAAGGGTGCGGGAGAGAGTCGCCCGGGAGCGGGCGTCCAGTTCCAGGAGGGAGAGGAGCGCGTTCAAAACGTCGTCTCTGGAATCTCCCGGCAGGTTCAGTTCGACCCTGCTTCCGGTGAAGAAGTCTCGAAGGCGCATGACAACCGAACGGGCGGCGGGCCCCGGTGGCGGTTTACGGTTGAACGGGCGCCGCAAGATATTCGGCACGGGTTTGAAAGGCCAGACTGACTGCCGTTGAGGCCGGACTGCCGTTGGTGCCAGACCGCGGTTGCCGCCCAGACCGCGGTTGCCGCGCGACCGCCGTTCGCCGGTCCGCCCCTCCCGCCCGGTCCGGTTACCTTGAAAGCATGAAGACGCTGCCCTTCGCCGTGCCGGGGAACCCCTCCACGCCCCTGTTGCTGGCCCCGCAGGCGGGGGTCTCCGAGTCACCGTTCCGCAGGCTCTGCCGGAGCTTCGGCGCGGATGTCGTGCTCACCGAGTTCGTGAGCGCGGAGGGGATCGTGCGCGGCAGCGGCCGCACCGCCGACTACCTTCGCTTCGACGACGACGAGCGGCCGATCGGGATCCAGATCTTCGGCGCCGACCCCGGCACCATGGCCGACGCGGCCACCCTCGTGACGGAGGTGTACGCACCGGACTTCGTCGACATCAACTTCGGGTGCCCGGTGAAGAAGGTCGTCAAGCGCAACGGGGGATCCGGCTGCCTGCGCGACCTGGGGCTCGTGGACCGGATCGTCCGGGCCGTGGTCGCGGCCACGCACCTTCCGGTGACCACGAAGATCCGCTCGGGATTCGACGAAGAGAGCCGGGACGCGGTGGCGATCGGGCGAGTCTGCCGGGATGCGGGCGCCCGCATGGTGACGCTGCACCCCCGCACGCGCGCCGACATGTACTCGGGACAGGCCCGCTGGGAGGAGATCGCGGCGCTGGTTCGCGCGCTGGACGTCCCCGTAATCGGGAACGGTGACGTGCGTTCGGGCGCGGACGCGCGCCGCATGCGGGAACGGACCGGGTGTGACGGGGTGATGATCGCCAGGGGGTGCCACGGCGCACCCTGGCTCTTCCGCCAGTCCCGCGCCGCCCTGGACGGGCTGCCCGTGCCGGGAGAACCCGACGTCCGCACCCGCTTCGATATCTGCGTGCGTCATGCCGAGAACGCGGTTGCCTTCGAAGAGGACGCGGACAAGGCGGTGCGCGAGTTCCGCAAACACCTCGGATGGTACACGAAGGGTCTGGCCGGGGGACGGCGGCTTCGGCAGCGCCTCTTCCAGGTTCGGAACCTGGGCGAAGTGCGCAGCGTTCTGGAGAGCTACCTGAACGCCACCGGACGGGGGTGTTCAGGACTGGACGACGGGTTTATCGTTACTGGTGCCACGCGCGGGACCGGATCGGATCCGGCACGCGCCGGCGGGCCGCTGATTGAAAGAACACCTGGGGGCGACACGGCTTCGACGGGATTGGGAATCTCGAAGCTGCGTGCCGAGGTCCGGGGACCTCGTTAATCCTCCCGGACATCACACAACTGCCAACTCTGACTTGGCTCTGGCCGCTTAGACACGAGCAGCCCGTTTCCCGGTTCGCCCGCCCGAGGCGGGCCGCGGAAGCGTCGACGATTCGGGCTGGTTCCCCGGTTCGCGCCACCGGACCGGGGAATGAGACACTGGTGGCTAGCCCGGCGGGGGTGGTTCGCCGACCCCTGCCGGCAGCGAAACCGAACGGCGATCTACGCACGTAGAAGCTTGGAAGGACCCATTCGCGGACGCGGGTTCGACTCCCGCCGCCTCCATTTTCCGGTCCCTCCCGTGACCGGGCGGCCCGCCTGTCACCCATGACCGGCCCCGGCCCACCGCGGCCGGAGCCCTTGAGAAACCCTGAAACCGTGAAGCGAAAGCTGGCATTCCTCGGTACTCTCGTGCCGATCATCCTTGTCGCCGACATCCTCACCAAGCGCTGGGCCGAGGTGGCGTTGTGGGATGCGTCCCGCCCGGACTTCCTGGGTGGCTACGTGCCCCTCACCCTGGCGTTCAACCGGGGCGCCGCCTTCGGCATCTCGATCGGCGACGACCCGCGCTGGGTCTTCATTCCGGTGGCCCTTCTCGCCCTCGTGCTGATGGTGGTATTGCTCGTGCGTGCGGGCCGGCGCGACCATGTGCGCATCGTGTCCCTGGTGCTGGTGATTGCCGGGGCCCTGGGCAACCTGATCGATCGCGTTCGCTGGGACAAAGGGGTGGTCGACTTCATCGGCCCCGTCGACCTTGGCTTCATGGACTGGCCGATCTTCAACGTCGCCGACATGGCGATCTCGTGCGGAGCGGTCCTCCTCGCGATTTCGTTCTGGCTCGAGGAGCGGGCCCTGAAGCGTGCGCAGGGTCAGGAGACGAGCGAAAACCCGGGAGAGGTCATGTCGAACCCGGAGCCGCTGGAGGGCTGACCTCCGGCAGCCACCCGCGCGGCTCGAAGACCACGTATTCGATCCGGCGGCGGCGCACCCGGACGACCCGCAGGAAGCCGGCCTCCGTCTCGACCGAGTCGCCCGGCCTGGCGACGCCTTCGAGCGCACCGAACACGTACCCGCCGATGGTGTCGAACTCCGCCCCGAGTTGGACCCCCAGCCGTTCCGCCACATCCTTTACTGGGGCGCCCCCCCGGATCAGGGTGCGCCCGTCCGCATGCTCCTGAAAATCGCGCGGTGTGTCGGCCTCGTGTTCGTCCTGGATTTCGCCCACGATCTCCTCGATCAGGTCCTCCAGGGTTACGAGGCCCGCCGTTCCCCCGAATTCGTCCAGAACGATGATCATCCTGGTGCGCTCCGCCCGCATTTCGCGGATCAGCTCCTCGACGGGCTTGGAGGCGGGGGCGAACCGGGCCGGACGGGCGATCCCGGCAACGGCTTCGCGCCCCTCCCGGGCCGCGCGCCAGAGGTCCCGCGCCGGGAGGATGCCCACGATCCGGTCCAGGTCTCCCTCGTATACGGGGAGACGCAGCTTGCCCCGGTCCAGCATGACGTCCATCGCCTCGCCGACCGTCGCCTCGACCGGCACGGCGACGATGTCGATCCTGGGGGTCATGACCTCGCTCACGGCGATCTCGTCGAGCTGCATCACATTCGACATCACCTGGAACTCGTCCTCGTCGATCGCGCCCTCGCGGTGTCCGATCTCGGCGAGCGCCTCGATCTCCGCGCGGCTGACCGTCTCCGGCCGCGCCCCCCGGGGCCTGATCCAGCGGCTCAGGTAGCCGAGCGGGACGAGCAGCGGTTTCATCACGAACACCATCGCGCGGAGCAGGTGCGCGGAGGGCTTCGCGAGCTGCCTGGAGAAGGTGGCGCCGATCGTCTTGGGGATGATCTCGGACAGCACGAGCACGGCCAAAGTGAGCACCGCAGCGAACACGCCGACCACGACATCCCCGAAGGCGCGCGCGGCGATGGCGCCGCCGAGAGCCGCCCCGATCGTATGTGCTACCGTGTTCAGGGTCAGGATGGCCGCGATGGGTTCGTCGATTCGGCGTTTCATCGCGTGCAGGAGGTGGCCGGCGCGGTCGCCGCGGCTCCTGAGCACGGCGATATGGGAGTGGCTGACCGAAAGCAGGACGGCCTCGAGAACCGAGCATAGGAAGGAAACCGCCAGGCTGGTTCCGACGACGACGGCGAGTTGTACTAGCAAGAAGCGGCGACCATGTGTGGGTGGTGAAACGGTTCAGCCGATGGGAATCGTGACGTTGTCTTCGTCCCAGGAGAAGGAGTAGGTCCGCTCCCTGCCGCTCCGGGTCTTGAGATTCACGATGTTGCGCTGGTCTTCGAACATGTTGAAGAGGAGCCGGTTCCGAATCCGGATGCGCTCCGCGGAGGACGGCAAGGCGTACTCCAGCCGGTACCACCACATGATCTCGTCGATCCGGGCCGCATCTTCCACGCCGCGGGCGGTGACCTCTCCGTGGACCACGGTGTCGCCGACCTCCAGCACCAGCATGTGGTTGATGTAGGATTCGATGACCCCGTCCACCTCCTCGGTCTCCGCGAGCCGGAACTCCATGTCCGAGGTGTGCTCCATCAGGGCGAACTGGAGGTCGTCCCAGAAGAACCGGATTCGTGCCTGCAACCTGGTTTCGGTCACCCCCACATCGGCTACGGAGAGGCGGAACGGATGGGTGGTTGCCGGAGCGGTCACCGCGCCGGTGGTGAGCACGCAAGCGGCGGTCAGGACGGCGTTTCGAGCGGGGCGGACGGCGGGGACAATCCGATTTCGATACATTCCAACATTCGTTTGCGGGGTCGCACGGGATCGCGATTTCGTACTCCGCCCGGGCCCCGTAGGTCCGTGTGCGGAACTGTCGGCCACGGAAACCGTGGAGGCGGCAGACCAGTACAAGATGCAGAAGCCGGTGTCAACGAATCAACCAGAGGGGGACCTGTGGCGAACACAGTGGGACTGATCGCAGCCGGGGCCCGCGGCGTCCGGCGACCGCGCCTTGCCGGCCCGGCGCCTCCCCGGTCTCGGTGCTCGCGCGGATTCATCCACGGGCTCCTGGCGTTCCTGGCGGTTGCGTCGCCCGTCGAGGCTCAGGTTCGGATCGGCGGGCACGGCGTCTACCGCGGTGAGCTCCTGACGTCGGGCTTCGGCATCGGGGCCCGGGCCGAATTCGACCTGGGATTCATCATGCCGCAGCTTGGAATCGGGGGGATCTACAACCGCTTCTCTGCGGAGTGTGACGAGTGCGCCTCCTGGGAGAGTGGAGGGCAGGTCACGGTTGGCGAGGGGGTCAGCTACATCGGCTTGAACGTCCTCCTGGCGCGCACGGAGCAGCCCGACGACGACGACCAGATAGAGGTAGTCGACGACTGGAAGTTTTCCGTGGTCATCGGACTTCGGGTGTTGAACCTGCCGGTGGTGGTGCCGTTCCTCGAAGTTCGGCAATCAATGGGATCCGGGGTCTGGAACGACCAGGCGATTTCCCTGGGCGTCCTTGTCGGTCCCGTCCGGCCACGGCGGGCCCCTCGCCCCCCACGGCCGCGATGACGGGCACCACGCTGCTCGTGGGTCCGGTTCGGGCTGTCGGGCGCTGGTGGGGAATCTGGGCCGAGCACGCGGGGCAGCTGGGCCTGCTCGTGTGGGCCACCGTTACGGCGACTATGCGGTTGCGGGTTTCGTATCGCGAATTCGTGAACCAGCTGTACGTGATGGGTGTCCAGAGCATCCCCATCGTGGCGGTCACCTCCATCCTGTCGGGGATCGTCACCTCCCAGCAGGGAGGCTACCAGATCACCGCGACGGTCCCCCTGTACGTGCTCGGGAGCGTCACGGCCAAGAGCATCGTGCTCGAACTCGCGCCCGTTCTCACGGCCGTCGTTCTGGTGGGCAGGGTCGGGGCCCGGATCACCGCCGAACTGGGCACGATGGTGGTTTCCGAGCAGATCGACGCCTACCGCTCGCTGGGACGGGATCCGTTAATCGTCCTGGGGGCGCCCCGCATTCTGGCGGGACTGCTGGTCACGCCGCTTCTGGTGGGCATCGCCAATATCGTGGGACTGTTTTCCGGCATGGTCTCGGCCCAGCTCGCCCTGGGGCTCAGCTTCGAGACCTTCCTCTTCGGCGCCCGCCTCTTCTGGCTCTCGTGGGACCTCTTCTACTCCCTCCTGAAGTCGGTCGCCTTCGGGTTCGCCATTCCGATCATCGCGATTCACATGGGATTGCGCACCCGGGGCGGCGCGGAGGGCGTCGGGCGCACGACGACGGCGTCGGTCATGTTTCAGACGCTCACGATCTTCATCCTGGATGCCATGTTTCCGGCCCTCTTCCTCGACTAGCGGATCGTGGACGGACCCGTACGAGGCACCGGGAGCGGTGAGGCGCCGGACCGGCAGGGCGCGGCGAGAGGGCGAGTGAGCCCCGACCCGGTCATCCGCTACCGGAACGCCCACAAGGCGTTCGGCAAACCGGTGCTCTCCGGCGTGGATCTCGACATCCACGAGGGCGAGATGTTCGCCCTCTTCGGGCCTTCGGGCACGGGCAAGAGCGTTCTGCTCAAGACGACGATCGGGCTGGTCGTCCCGGACCGGGGCGATGTCGAGGTGAGGGGGGGGTCCGTCTACTTCGGCGGTCGGGCGGCACTGGAGACCGTTCGCAAGCAGGTGGGCTACGTGTTCCAGCACGCGGCCCTCTTCGATTCGCTGAACGTGTACCGGAACGTCGCGATGGGATTGCCGGCGGATCGTCTCAGGCGCCTCGGACGGACCGCGGTGGCAAGGGCGGTGAGGAGGGCGCTCGAGCTGGTGAACCTCGACGCCGACGCCGTGCAGCCTCTCCTCCCTTCGGAGCTGTCGGGGGGCATGAAGAAGCGGGTCGGCATCGCCCGGGCGATCGTCGGGCGCCCCCGCATCCTGCTCTGGGATGAGCCCACCACCGGTCTCGACCCTGTCAATACCGCGGCGGTCGAGCGGCTCATCAAGGCGCTCTCGGAAAAGCTGCGGGTCACTTCGGTGCTGGTGACCCACGATGTGGAGGGCGCCCTGTGGATGTGCGACCGCGTGGCCATGCTGGAAGGGGGGCGCATCCGCTTCTGCGGGACGCCCGGGGAGTTTCGCGCCAGTCCGGATCCCGTCGTCAGAGCCTTCGTTGATCGAGCGGCCGCCGAGGCCGCCCTGGATGTCGTGGAGATGACATGAAAAACACTGAGCCGTCCCGCAATCCGGGGCTCTCCGACCAGGAGGTCCTGCGGGCCGTACCGCCTACCGCGAAGGCGAGGGAGTTTCGGGTGGGGATCTTCGCGATCTTCGGAATCGCGGGCTTCCTCATCTTCCTCTTCCTGATGACCGACCCGGGGACATTCCGGGGCCGGTACACGATCCTGACAAACGTGAACGATGCCCAGGGCGTGCGCAATGGAGATCCTGTGCGGCTCCGCGGGATCAACATCGGCAGGGTTCTCCGTTCGCAGCTGGATGGCACGGGAGTCCTGATCACGCTGGAGATCGAAGGCGAATGGAGAATCCCCGCCGGGTCGCGGACCGAGTTGTCCGCGGAAGGGGTGCTCGGGGGTATGGTGGTGTCGATCGTGCCGGGCCGCGGCGAGCGCTTCGTCGAGCCGATGGAGGTCATTCCGGGCGAATCGTTTCCCGGGATGATGGAATCGGCCGGGGGACTCGCGGGCGACGCCGAGAAGGTCCTCGAGCAGATCCAGGCCGTGCTGACCGACTCCTCGGTGGTGGCCGCGAACGAAGCCGTGTCCTCGTTGCGGGACGTGCTGAGCGACCTCTCACGGCTTACGGAGGGTCAGGCCGAGGAGCTTCGCACGCTGACCGGAAGCCTCCAGCGGTCGGCCGAGAACGTCGAAGGGATCACCGGGGCCGAGGAATGGCGCCGAACCCTCGCCTCCGCCGAGGCCACGCTCGCCGTTCTCGACCGTACCTCCACCGAGATGGCGAAGTCGATCGCCTCGCTGAACGGCATCCTGGGCCGCCTGGAGCGGGGTGAAGGCACGATGGGGCGCCTGTTGACGGACGACTCGCTCTTCGAATCCATGAATGCGGCTGCAGAGAACCTGCGCGAACTCCTCGTCGACGTGAAGACCAACCCGGGCCGCTACCTGAAGATCGAGATCTTCTAGCAGCTATCCGGCTATCCGGCGTCGTGTCGCGCCTTCCCGGCCGGGCGCCTCGCCGTGCCCGGAACGCGCGCGGGTCCACTCACGGACTGCGGGCTTGTCCACGGACTCCCGGCGCCGCCCTGTACCTTGCTACCACCCCGGCGCGAAGTGGAAGCCGCTGACCCAACCCGCGTTCGGACGCTGCCAGGGATAGGCGTGGTACCATTCGAGGATCAGCGCCCCGAGAATGTTGAATCGGAAGGAGAATCCGGTGCTGGCGACCGGAATCCGGCTGGGGTCTTCGCGAGACCACAGCAGACTCGCGGGCCGGTCACGGTCCCAGGCCAGCCCGATGTCGGCGAACGCCGTCAACTCGATGGGCAGGTACGGGAAGTTGAACAGTCCGAATTCCTCGATCCCGGTAACGGGCACGCGAAGCTCCGCATTCAGCACGCCGACCCGCTGCCCCTGCAGCCTGTCGATTTCCAGGCACCCGGATTCGGCCGAAGACGTGCATTCCACGCTGAAGTCGAACGAGTTGTAGGAGTAGCCGCGGATGAACGTCTCCCAGCCCAGGAAAAGCGGATAGATGCGGTCTTCCACCTCCTGAAGGTCTCCGTAGCGCCCCAGGTGAAGTCCGCGGGCGGCCAGGGTGAGGGGACCGCCGTTGTTGAAGTAGCGCCGGTAGTCCGCCGTGATGGTCTGGAAGTTGATCGTACCGTGGGTGGTCCCGGCTTCCAGGCGAAAGCGCTCGCCCCGAACCGGACTCGTGAACGCCAGATAGGAGTTGTCGCCCACGAAGGCCGCGGAGGCGGATGCCAGATTCAGGGGATCATACGACTGGAGTTTCTGGCGCTCGTAGTCGTAGGGGCGCCCGTACCTGTCGATGTGCCACGTCTCCGCCTCCAGGTGGTACGAATAGCGGCTCAGGGCCAATCCGCCCTCGAGTCGCCGGGTTCCCGAGAGGGGGAAGGCCACTACGGCGTCCGCCACGTCCAGGATCACGCGTTGGCTGAAAATGGTCAGCTGACCCTGCGTGTTGGGATCCACGAAGCGACGGAGGATCGGGATGTGCCGGAGCCCCAGACCCCAGTTCCAGCGGTGTTTCTGGTTCATGTAGAACACCATTCCGCCGATGTCCCGGAAACTCCCGTTGGCCAGTATCTGAACTCCGAGGAACCGGTCCCCCAGCATGTCGCTGAAGGTCGCGGTGGTCCCGCCCGCGGCACTGGCCCCGTAGGGGTCGGCGCCGATTCCGATCATCGGCTGGCCGATGTAGTCGAGTTGCAGCGAAGGATCGTACTCTTCCGCCTGTTCCGCCGTGTAGATGCTGTCTCCCACAAGGCCCGTATAGGGGTCGGCCAGGTATCTCGCCACCCGGCTCTGGAAGCCGGGCCTGCCGGGTGGAAGCAGACGCCCCGGATGGGTACCGCCGTCGGCGACCACGTCCACCAGGGTGGAAATGTCATCGGGATAGGCCGTGTTGATGACATACCCGCGCTCGTGGAAGACGGAAAAGGCGAGAAGGTTGGTCCGCGGGGAGTAGGAAAAGGCCGGTGAACTGGCCGTGATGCCGCTGATCCCGGTGACGGCCCGGGTGATCCGCCGCATTTCGCCGTCCGCCAGGCGCAGGTGGTAGATGTCGGAGAAGCCGTCGGCATCCGATACGAAGAACACGCCTTCACCCGTCTGATCGTAGACCGGATTGATGTGCTTGGCCCCGTCGAAGACCGAGAGCGGCGCGACAGCCAGCGTCTCCAGGTCCAGGAAGGACAGCACGTAGTTGCCGAAGGTCAGCGTCTCGAAGTTCGTTTCGTCGCTCCGGTCGGACACGAAGACCAGCGTCCGGCCGTCCGGCGACCAGGCGGCCTGGAGATCGGCGTGCTTGTCGTTGGTCAGCTGCTGGACGGTCGCCGTTTCGAAATCGTACAGGTAGAGGTCGGTGATTCCTCCCTTGAGGCCCGTAAAGGCGATCCGCCGTCCGTCCGGAGACCAGGCCGGGTTCTGAATCGCCCCGAGCCCCTCGATGTCGATGCGGTCTTCCAGGCGGCCGCTCTGGACGTCGATGATCGCGAGCTGGTTGTTCCCTTCGGCGAAGACGACGAAGGCGAGCTTGCGGCTGTCGGGCGACCAGGAGCCGCTGCTGTCGATGAAACGGATGCCGTCGATGTACGCCGTTTCGTTCCGGCGCAAGGTGCGCAGGATCTTTCCGGTGGCGATGTCCGCCAGGAACAGGTCCATCGAGAAGAGGTCCTTCTCGGACTGGAAGACGATATAGCGGCCATCGGGGCTCAGCGACGGTGCCACGTTGGTGCGCCCCGCGCCGCATTCCTCGCAGAGCAGGACGTCGCCGGTCTCGTAGGGAACCGTCTTCCCCGCCATCAGTGGCCGGTACGCCGTCTCGATCGCTTCCCACCACTGCGCCGAGAGGCTGTCGGCCGGCATGCCGAAGACGTGTTCGACCGCGGGCTCCCATCCGCGCTGCAGCGCCGTGCGGAAGAAATCCTGGGTGGCGTCGTCCCCGTAGGTGCCTCCCACGTAGGAGAGGAAGGCCTGTCCGAAGCGGTAGGCGAAATACCTGGGGTCGCGCGTGATCTCCTTGAGGGTCGGCTTGTCGTCGCGCAGGATGTGGTCCCTGAGCCACATGGCCGTGTGGGGGTGCTCACGGCCCATCGACATGTACTCGGCCATGCCCTCGACGAGCCACAGCGGCAGGCGGACCAGGTTCATGAAGCCGCCGTTCAGACGGTTCTGGGCGATGTTGAACTGGAAGGCGTGCACCAGTTCGTGTCCCAGGATACGGTCGGTTTCCCGGTACGAGGCGGTCAGCGGCATGATCACCCGGTTCTTGAGCGATTCGGTGACGCCGCCCGTTCCCTGGCCGATCGCCCCCGCCAGGGTGTTGGTCTGCTGGAAGTCCGGGTGGTCCGCGTAGATGACCAGCGGCTTCCGGGTCTCGAATTCGTGCTGAAACGCACGCGAGAAGCGTTCGTACCACCGCTCGGCCATGCGGGCCATGTCCTCGACCGCCTCGGCCTCTTCGGCGTAGAAGTGGATCTCCCAGTTCTGGGACGTCAGGACCAGGAAATCACGGCTCTCATACTGCACCTTGTTGCGCCCGAAGTACTGGGCGGCAGCCGGAAGGGGCAGGGTAAGCAGGAGTCCGAGGACACCCGCCGCGGCGAGTGCCCGGGCGCCCGGATATGCGAATGTGCGTCTCATTGCTGACATGACTGCCCTCTATTTCGCGTGATGTCTTCCCGAGCCGCGGACCGAGCCGCCGACGGTTGCCGGTTCGCTGCCCCCGGGCCTTGACCGACCTGTCCTTCCTATACACTGCGTTCGGGACGGAGGTCCTTGCCGACGCGCGCCCGGCCACGTTGGGTGACCCGGCGAATGCGGCGGGATGGCGGCTTCGGATCCACACCCTCCCTTGGAGAATACACCATTATGACCGCCATGACCACATTTGTGTTACGGCAGGCTCTGCGGCGCCGAGCCTGCCGCTCCCCCGGAAACCGCTCTCCCGGCGCGGTTCCACTATGCCGCGAGACGTCGTCGCAGCGAACCGGGCGGACAGGCGGCGAGCGCTGCGCCGATCCCGCGGAGCGGTTTCCGCAGGGTTTGTGACGGAGATGGGGCCGCCACTCCCGGGGACCGCGGTGCTCGTCCGCGGGCGATTCCCGGGTCACGGGTTGACTTGGGCGTCCGGGTAAAGCCAGAGTTGTCGGCGCCGCCCGACCCCGCCAGCACGGAGAATCGACAGGAGATGCCGGAAATCGCCGCCGTCCACACCGCCCACGCCCCCGAGGCCCTCGGGCCCTATTCCCAGGCGATCGTGTCCGGCGGCTGGATCTTCGCATCCGGCCAGATTCCCATCGACCCGCGGACCGGGTTGCTCGTGGAGGGGCCGGTGCGGGACCAGACCGACCGGGTCATGAGGAATCTGGCGGCCGTGCTCGCGGCGGCGGGAGGTGGCCTGCGGACGGTGGTGAAGACGACCGTGTACCTCTCCGACATGGCCTTTTTCGCCGATATGAACACGGTCTACGCCAGGCACTTCGGCGACCATCGACCCGCCCGTGCGACGGTGGCGGTGGGGGGACTCCCCAAGGGCGTGGACGTGGAAATCGAGGTGGTGGCGAGGGTTGGCTGATGCGGGGATGGCCCGCGAGCCCGACAAGGTGCTCGGAATCGGTGGGAAACAGAGCTGCACCGGGCCGCGAGTTTCGCCATGCGGGGGGTGGCTGGGCCGCCGCTCGCCGACCCACGCCTCCGGTGGGCCTGCGCCCCGAAAGTCGTTGCCCGGGGCATTGACCCGGTTTAGCTTTTGGGTGTTGGCCGCCTGATCGCGGTAGAGGTTTCGAGGGGAGAGACTGTGAGGCCCTGGCCGGGAGGTCTCCCGGGGGAATCCGGACGGATTGGGCGTGTAGCGTACTCCTTAGTGCTCGCAACTGGAGCGATCGGAGGTAGATGACATGATTCCTGACTTGTTTCGAACTCGCCTCATAGAGGGGGCGGCAAGGCTGTGCCTGGCCCTGACGGCGGCCTTTGTCCTCGCACCGGGCGCCTCCGCGCAGGCAACCGGCACCGTCACCGGCCGCGTGACCGACGCGGGGTCCCTGCGGCCGCTGGAGGGGGTGCTGGTGTCGCTCGTGGGCACCGCGTTCGGGGTCCCGACCAACGCCTCGGGAGGCTACCTGGTGCTGTCGGTTCCGGCCGGCGAGTACACGGTTCGCGCCGCGCGGGTCGGATACCGGGAAGGCGAGCAGACGGTGACCGTCGCGGCCGGGGGCACGGTGGAGCTCAACTTCCAGCTCAACCAGACCGTGATCGCGCTCGACGAACTCGTCGTGACCGGCGCCGGCATCGTGACCGAGAAGCGCAAGCTCGGCAACACGATCGCCACCCTGAACACGGCCGCGCTCGAGAACGCCCCGGTCAGCGACTTCAGCCAGCTGATCGCGGGGCGGGAGCCGGGTGTGGTCGCGCTCCCTTCGTCGGGGTACACCGGCGAGGGCGCCCGCATCCGCATCCGCGGCTCGGCCTCGCTCACCCAGCTCAACGAGCCCATCGTCTACGTGGACGGGATCCGCGTGGACCGCTCGGCCGTGCAGAGCTTCAACGGCCAGGGCAGCCCGTCGCGCCTCGACGACATCCCGCCCGAGTCGATCGACCGCATCGAGATCCTCAAGGGTGCGGCCGCCGCGACCCTGTACGGAACGGAAGCGTCGAACGGCGTGATCCAGATCTTCACCAAGCGGGGACAGATCGGCAGGCCGCGCTTCACCGCCCAGGTCGACCTGACCGGGATTTCGGTTCCCACGAACCGGATCCTACCGATGGCGGACTTCGCGGGGCGGGCGTGTGCCGCGCCCGGGTGCACCGGCCCGAACGACGATGCGATCAAGGACGCGACTCTGGCGCGAATGGAGGATCGCTGGGATCTGAAAGACCTCGATGCATTCACGCCGGTCGAGCGGGACCTGGTTCCCGAAATGCTGACTTTGGGTGTGGGCCAGGCCTTCTCCGGTTCCGTTTCGGGCGGCTCCCAGACGTTCCAATACTATGTGTCCGGCCGGCTGACAAACGAGGACGGCCCCTACGACGCCGCCCAGAACTTCGAGCCCGTCGAGGGGATCGAGCCGGAGACCGACAGGAACCGCCGCGCGTCGATGACGTCCAACTTCACCGTGATGCCGAACAGCAAGCTGCGCATCGGGGTGTCCACGCTGTTCTCCGACATGGAACACCACACGCCGGACAACTCCAACAACATTTTCGGGGTCTTCTCGTCCGCGCTCATGATGCAACTGCGGCTGGCCAACACGAACCCCGATCTGGACGGCGGCAGGATCAACCAGTACGGGCAGCCGGCCTTCGCCACGCTGCGCGAGAACATGTACCAGCAGAACTTCGTGAACTCGCAGCACTTCACCGGCACCGCGAACCTCGAGTACACGCCGACTGATAACTTCCGCCTCTCGGGCGCCTTCGGCATGGACTTCACCTCCGACGATGCCGTGGCCTTCCGCCCCTACGCCTGGAACGTGGACGGATTCTCGGGCTCGACGCCGGACGGCTGGCGGGCCGTGAACGAGGACCGCAGCCGGGAGATCACGGCGGACGTCAAGGGTTCGTACGTCCACGGCACAGACCGGATCGAGAACACCTTCCTCTTCGGTGGACAGGGCTTCGTACGGCAGCGCCAGTCCGCCGGCGGCAGCGGCCGCGATTTCCCGGGACCCGGGCTGTCGACGCTGTCGGCCCTGGGTTCCGAGGGCTCCTACGAGACCTGGCTGAGGGTGACGCAGGTCGGGGGCTACCTGCAGAACCAGCTGGGCGTGGACAACTGGTTCTTTCTGACGCTGGGGGGGCGCTGGGACGCCAACTCGGCCTTCGGCGAGAACTTCAACACCGCCTTCTACCCCAAGGTCTCGCTGTCGATGGAGCCGCTTCGCGCCATGGAAACGTCATCGGAGACGCTTTCCACCTTCCGCCTGCGCGGCGCCATCGGAAAATCGGGACTTCAGCCCGGCGCCTTCGACAAGTTCACGACCTTCTCATCGCAGGGTTCGGAGGCTGGCCCGGGCGTGAGGCCCGCGAATCTCGGCAACCCGGACCTCAGACCCGAGGTGTCGACCGAAATCGAATTCGGCACCGAGATGGGCTTCCTGGACGACAGCTGGTCGATGGAGGCCACCTTCTGGAACCGCAAGGGCACGGACGTGCTGGTGGCGCGCCAGTTCCCCGTGACCGGTGGATTCACCCAGACCCAGCTCGACAACATCGGCGAGATGAAGGCCCACGGCCTGGAGTTGAACCTGCGCGGCGCCGTGCTGCAGCAGGAGGGGCTGTCGGCGAATGTCTTCGCCAACACGGCGTACGAGTACCAGGAAATCACCGACATGGGCGGTGCGCCGCCGCTGAAGACCGGCGGCAGCTATCCGCGTTATCGGAACTACCTGACGGAAGGCTACGCACCCGCGGCGTTCTTCGGGGCCAAGCTGGCCGACGAGGCGATTCCGCTGAACCTCCCCAACGCTCCGCCCGTTGACGGGGTGTGCCAGGTTCCCACGGAAATGCAGGCCATGGAGTACTTCAGCGTGCCCCGCGATCCGAGCAGCTTCAAGCCGTTGGCGCTCGGAAACGAGACCGGTATCGATCCCGACACCAAGAAGCCCTATCCGTTCGGCACGCCCAACGGCGAGTTGGCTTCGCACAACTGCGGGGAGGGGCTGTTGCTCAGCTATCTGGGCAAGCCGGCCCCCGACTTCGCCGGTTCCTTCGGCTTCAACATCGCGTTCGCCGGCAACTTCGAGCTGAGCACGCTCTTCGAGTACAAGTTCGGCCACCAGGTGCAGGACCTGTCCGGCATGTTCCGCAGGTCCAACGGCTTCATCGGGCGCAACACGCCCCGGGCCGCGGAGCTCTACTCGACCATGCTGAACCCGGCGACTTCATCGCAGGACCGGCTCGACGCGGCGATCGCATGGGTCAAGGAGATCGAGGGGCTCTCACCGATGAGCGGCATGAACGGCATCTACGACGCCAGTTGGGTGCAGTGGCGGGAGCTGTCACTGGTCTACCGGGTACCGAGCGACGTGGTTGAGGAGTGGGGCGTTTCGACCGCCACAGTGAACCTGGGCGTACGCAACCTGCGGCTCTTCATGCTTGGGGACTACCCGGGCATGGATCCCGAGGGCAACGTGCTGGGCCGGTGCAACGGCGGCCTCGACTGCAACTTCCTCGATTCGACGGAAGGCTGGGGTATTCCGGTTCCGCGCCGCATCACGCTTTCCACCCGCCTGTCGTTCTAGCAGGAAGGAGAAAAGATCATGACTGGACAGACTTTCCTGACCCGCGCGGCGGTGCTGGCGGCGATACCGGCCGTATCGGCGTGCGGACTGCTGGACGTGAGCAACCCCAACGACCTCGTGGAGGACGACATTCGCAAGATCGAGGCGGCGGGCGCGGTTGTGAACGGGACGCTGACCCTGGTGTCGTCGTCGATTTCGCAATCCTGGCAGCCCTACCTGGTGACCTCCGACGAGCTGTACTGGATCGGATCGAGGGACGCATGGCTCTCCCTCGACAAGGGCTTCATCGACGACCCGCTCAACGAGTTCATCGATGGGCCCTTCCCGTCGATGGGACAGGCCCGGTGGATGAGCGATTTGGCGATCGAGATCCTGACGGAACATGTGGCGAACGCCGAAACCGACGCGCTGAAGACGGCCATGGCGCACCACCTTGCGCGCGCGAACCTGTACTCCGGGATCATCTACACGGTCATCGGCGAGATCCAGGAGGACTTCGCCTTCTCGAACAAGACCGAGGCGGGCGCGCCGGTCGGAGCCGGCAACATGCACACGGTTCTGGACAAGGGGATCGAACGCCTGAGTGCCGCCATCACCAGCTTCCAGCAGCACGGAGGCAACCCGGAACTGGTGTTCAGCGCGATGGCCGTTCGCGCCCGCGCTCGGCACTCCCGCGCGGTCTGGGACGCGATCAATCCCAGTCCCTCGGGGAATGGGCTGGTCAACTCCGCGGAGGCGGGGACCGACGCCGCGGCCGTGATCGAGGCGGCGGGGGGCAACGAGGCCGACTGGCTCTACAACCTCACGTTCTCCAGCGCCAGCGCTACGAACTCCATGGCGAGCTGGGTCAACGACCGCAAGGAAAACCAGGTCGACCTGTCGATCGTCACCGTCAATGCCGCGAACGACATCGACGGAATCGCGCTCAAGGACCCGATCGACGACGTGGACGATCCCTCGGTGATCAAGTGGCTGAACCAGTGGAAGGGCGGAAACTACCTGGATAAGGGCGGCATCTATCCGCCCCTTACCATCGCCTCCACGCGGATGATGCACGTCATCCTGGCGGAGAACGCCCTGGCCGGCGGGAACGACGCGATGTTCACGGCGCACATCAACCACATCCGCGCCATGGACGGGCTCACGGCCTTCAGCGGCCAGATCTCGAACATGGACATGCTGCAGCACATGCGGCGTGTGACCGTGATGCTGCAGGGTCTGCGGCTGGCGGACATGTACCGGTGGGGCCTCAAGGATCCCAAGTGGGAGGGCCCTTCGGACGCCATGAAGTGTCCGGGCGTGATGTTGCCGGTGTCGATCATCGAACGGCGAGCCAACCAGCAGGACTGGAAGGATGGTTGCACGTAGGAGTCCATGGAGTTCGACCGGAGGGTGGAGGGCGCCCCGGAGAAGGCCCGCCGGGACGCCCTCGCCGTCCGCCTCGATCACCCGCATTCGGCCTGAAGTCATGAAGCTCGCCGCTGGTTTGCTGTCGGCCGTCCTGGTCCTGACGATCGCCTGCGACATTCTCGAGGAGAAGTGGCCGAGGCAGGTTTCGTTCGATATGCGTGGCGAGACCGGGCTCCAGGCGAAGGTGATCTACGCGACGAACTTCGTGGCCGGCGTCAACGACCAGGGCGTCACGCAGGTGCAGGTGTTCTCCTCGGACACCGTGGTCCACGCGTTGCCGGTCGACACGGCGATGAGCATCGCGGGAGACCATCGCTGGCTGGTTCAGGTCGAGGCGCTCGCGGGCGACACCCTGGACGTCAGCGTGGACGTGGAGGTCGACGGCCGCAACCTGCTCTCCGAATCCGGAGGGATCTTTCCGGACACTCCGTGGCGCTTCGTCTACGTGTTCAACCAGAGGATCCCGCGTTCAGTGGACGTGAGGTTCTGATGCGGCCGCTCCGGGCCCTGCGCCGTGCCGTCGCGATCTTCGGTGTGTCCGTGCTGTCCGGATGCCACACCTACATGCCGGTCGAGACGCCGGCGCCGGGGTCGGTGGCCAGGGTGCACGTGCCGGTCCGCTCCGCTTTGGAGGAACCGGGTCTGCCACCCCGGACCGCTTCGGTCGAAGGGGTCGTGGTCGAGGCCGGAGACACCCTGGTCCTCGAGGTGCGGACCCGGCGGGTGATCGGGACCTTCGACGAATTCGTGCAGGAGAACACCTATCGGGTTGCGCGCGACGAGCTGTTGGCGGTCGAGGTACGCGAGTTCTCGCCCAGGCGGAGCGCGGTGCTCGGGTCGGCGATCGTGACCGGAGTCGTCTTCCTCGCCGTGACGGCGTTGCGGGGGGAGACGGGCGAAGGTGGAGAAAAGAACGGGAAGGGGGGCGGCCAGACCTTCACGATCCGGTTTCCGGGGTGGTGATTCTTACCGAGGTCTCCCCGGCAGTCGCCGTCCCGGTGTCAGTCGCCGTCCCCACTTGATTGCGAACGGTCCCAGGCTCTATCCTTGCGGTGCCGGTAACGTAGGCGTATTGCGGGTCTCACCTGCGGTCGGCACCCGTACCTTTACTCCTTCTTGCCACCAATAGTCCAGGAGCGTCCGATTCGCACCTCTACGTCACGCCGCCTCACATCGGCCGCGGCCCTCGCCTTGGGTGTTCTCGCGTTCTCCGGTCCGTCTCCCCCTCCCGCCCATGCCCAGGAAGCCTACCCGGAAGAGCTCTGGGGTTCGCTCGAGTGGCGCAGCGTGGGGCCTCCCAGGGGCGGGCGCTCCATCGCCGCGGCGGGCTCGGCCGCGCGGCCCTTCGAGTACTACATGGGCACCACGGGCGGCGGCCTCTGGAAGACGACCGACGGCGGGCAGAACTGGCGCCCCGTCACCGACGGGCAGATCGGCAGCGCTTCGATCGGGGCCGTACAGGTCTGCGAGAGCGACCCCGACATCGTCTACATGGGGACGGGCGAGACCCAGCTCCGCGGCAACATCCAGCAGGGCGACGGCGCCTACAGGTCCACCGACGGCGGGGAGACGTGGGAGCATGTGGGCCTCAGGGAGACGCAGAACATCGCGCGCATCCGCATTCACCCGGAGAACTGCGACATCGCCTGGGCGGCGGCGTTCGGGAAGCACTCCGCCGAGAATCCGGAGAGGGGGGTCTTCAAGACCACCGACGGCGGCGAGAACTGGCGCAGGGTCCTCTACAGGAGCGACAAGGCCGGGGCGGCGGACATCAGCGTCGACGTGACCAACCCCGATGTCATCTACGCGTCGATCTGGGAGGCGTGGAGGCGCTCCTGGGGAATGTCGTCGGGCGGCGAGGACAGCGGCCTCTGGAAGTCCACCGACGGCGGCGAGAGCTGGAGCGAGATCACCGCCAACATCGGCCTCTCGGAGGGACCGGTCGGCAAGATCGGCGTGGCCGTGTCGCCGGCGAATCCGGACCGGGTGTGGGCGCTGGTCGAACACGAGCCCGACGGGGGCGTGTGGCGCTCCGACGATGCGGGAGAGACCTGGGAGCGGGTGAACGACGAACGCAAGCTGCGCCAGCGGGCCTTCTACTACACGCGCGTCTACGCCGACCCCAACGACGAGGACGTGATGTACGCCCTGAACACGGGACTGTACCGGTCCCGTGACGGGGGCGAGACCTTCCCGCGCGGCATCCGTGTGCCGCACGGCGACAACCACGACCTGTGGATCGCGCCCGACGACTCCGACCGGATGGTCAACGCCAACGACGGGGGTGCCAACGTCACCTTCAACGGGGGCCGGAGCTGGACCGACCAGGACTACTCGACGGCGCAGTTCTACCGCGTGATCACCACGAATCACCTGCCGTACCACATCTGCGGAGGACAGCAGGACAACTCCACCGCCTGCATCCCGGTGCGCGGCTGGAACCATATGGCGGCCCGCGGTCCCGGCGACCGGACGTGGTACTACGCGGTCGGAGGGTGCGAGAGCGGCTACATCGCCCCGCACCCGGTCGACCTCGACATCTTCTACGCCGGCTGCTACGGGGGCAGCCTGTCCCGGTTCGACATGGCGACGGGAGCGAGGCGGGCGATTCACGTCTGGCCCGAAAACCCGATGGGACAATCGTCCGAGGACCTCGTCGAACGCGTGCAGTGGACCTTTCCGATCGTCTTCTCCCACCACGACCCGGACGTGCTCTACACGGGCACGCAGAAGGTCTGGAAGACCACGACGGAGGGACAGAGCTGGGAGCCGATCAGCCCCGACCTCACGCGTGCCGACCCGGCGACGATGGGACCCTCGGGCGGCCCCATCACGAAGGACCAGACCGGCGTGGAGACGTACGCCACCGTCTTCGCGATCGCGCCCTCGCATCACGATCCGGAGATGATCTGGGCCGGGTCGGACGACGGGCTGGTCCACATCACCCGGAACGGCGGCGGGGACTGGACGAAGGTGACGCCACCCGACGCGCCCGACTTCGTGCGCATCAACACCATCGAGGCATCGCCCAACACGGCCGGGAAGGCCTACGTGTCGGGCATCCGCTACCTGGTCGACGACGACCGTGGTCCCTACATCTGGAAGACCGGGGACTACGGGCAGTCGTGGACGAAGATCGTCGGCGGCCTGCCCGAGGACGACTTCATCCGTGCGACCCGCGAGGATCCGAAGCGTCCCGGCCTTCTCTACGCCGCCTCGGAGCGCACGGTGTACGTGTCCTTCGACGACGGAGCACGCTGGCAGCCCCTCTCCCTGAACCTCCCGGTCGTGCAGGTCTCGGACCTGGTGGTCGAGGAGAACGACCTGGTGATCGCGACGCACGGACGGTCCTTCTGGGTGCTCGAGGACATCGGGCCGCTCCGGCAGATGGGTGACGAGGTCGCCGCCGCTCCGGCGTGGCTGTACGACCCCGTCGACCCCTTTCGCGGAATCGACCAGGGCGCGCGTTTCCGGTACCACCTGGCCGAGGACGCCGAGCGCGTGACCTTCGATGTTCTCGACGCGAACGGCGTGGTGGTCCGCAGCTACGAGGGGGTGGCCGAGGAGGAAGGCGACGGGGAGGACGAGAGTCCCGGCGCCGGGTTCTTCGGTGGCGGCGGCGGGAATCGCCCGGAGGTGACGAAGGGCGCTCACACTCTGCGCTGGGATCTGCGGTATCCGGCCTGGACGGACTTCGAGGGCCGCATCATGTGGGCGGCGCGCCCGATGGGCCCCATGGCCGTGCCGGGCACCTACACCGTGCGAATGACGGTGGACGGGGGCGCTCCGCTGAGCCGGGACTTCGAGGTCCGCCTCAATCCCAACCTGGAGGGGGTTGCCGAGGCTGACCTGCGGGAGCGCTTCGACCTGGCTGTCCAGATCCGGGATCGCGTCTCGGAGGCCAATGAGGCGGTGATCAGGATACGCAATATCAAGGGGCAGGTCGATGACCGGCTCGAACAGACCGACGACGACGAAATCCGGACGCTGGCGGTCGTCGTCAAGGACAACCTGGGCATGGTCGAAGCGGAGATCTACCAGGTCAGGAACCGGAGCAACCAGGACCCGCTCAACTACCCCATCAGGATCAACAACAAGCTGGCCGCGCTGCTGGGGCTGGTGGAGGGACCGGAAAGCCGGCCCACGGACCAGTCGTATGTAGTCTTCAGACGCCTTTCAGACCTGCTCGGCCGGCAGTTGGAGCGGATGGAGGTCGTCATTCGGGACGATATGGGCAGGCTGGACGAACTCCTGGCCCGGAAGGGCCTGGAACCGATCGGAAAAGGCCGCCTGGTGAGCTGACAGGCGACTCGACCCGTAACAGAGGAGTACAGGCATGCGCAGACGAGTCTTCTTGCTGGCTGCGACGATGACGGTGGCGGGATGCCTGTGGCAGGGCCATGTGTCCAATCCCTTCGAGGAGGGGGGAGGGGGCTCGGGAACCATCAAGCTCATCGTGCAAAACCACAATTACAACCAGGCAACCATCAAGGCGCTGGGCCGTTCTCAACGCAAGATCGGCGTCGTTTCCGGAAACAGTAAGAGAACGTTCGACCTCTTCTGGCCCACGGTGGACCAACTCGTTCTGGAGATCGACCTGCTTGCCGGAACCAGGTTCAGAACCAACTCGATCTCCCTGGAGCCCGGAGAATCGGCCACCCTCTATATTCAGCAAGTGACGAGCATGTCGACTCTGGTGCGGGGAGGGTGAACCTGCGGGTTTTACAATTCAAACCCCGTAGGGCACCCAGATATTCTTGACGCGGGTTCCCTTGCGGAGCAGCATTTCGCCGTCCCGCGCCGATGGGGAGAGCCAGTCCACCGCCCCTTTCCGGTCCACCCAGACGCGCTTGAGGTTGCCGGCCGACAGGCGCTCCACCTCTCCCGACAGCCCGTCCGCCGCGAAGTCCCAGATCTGGTCCACGTCGTCGTGGGCGGCGAGCGTCGGCAGGAGTTCGCGGTGAATCCCCGACAGGATGTTGACCACGCCCGCGGGCACATCCGAGGTCTCGAGGATCTGCACCAGGTCCAGGGCGGGGACGGGGAACCGTTCGGGGAGGACCACAACGGCGACGTTGCCCTGTGACAGCGCCGCGGCGACGGGACCGGTCACGCCTGCCAGCGGTGCCCGCTCTCCGCAGCGGACACCCACCGTGCCCACCGGCTCGTTCATGGCGAATGTGACGTTGCGGAAGGGTGTGGAATGGACCCTGCCGTCGTGCTTGTCGGCCCAGGCGGCGAAGGTGAAGAGGGTCTGCACCGCGGCGTCGACCTCGGCCCGCGCGGCCGCCTCGTCCGCCCCCTCGCACCGGCACAGCTCCGCGATGAACTCGTCGGCGCGCACCGCCAGGTTTTCGGCCACGAAGTAGAGGATCTGCGCGCGCAGGTGTCCGTTGCTCGCGGCCCATCCGGCCCGCGCCCGGCCCGCCGCCTCAACGGCGTTGCGGATGTCCTTCCGGTTGCCGCGCGGCACCTCCGCGACGGGGGTGCCGGCGGGGTCGGTCACCGTGAGGGAATACCCCCCGTCGGGACGCTTCTGGCGGCCGCCGATCCAGAGTTTGCGGGTCCGGTCGATGCCGTCCCGGGGGGGAGAGGGGGTGGGGGTGGCCGGTTTGGCGGTCTCGGCTGCGGAGTCCGTCTGGCGGCCCGGGCCCGCCGGCTTCATGTACTCCCACATCCCCTCGCGCCCGCCCTCGCGCCCGAACCCCGACTCGCGATAGCCGCCGAATCCGGAGGCGGCATCGAAGCGGTTGGTGCAGTTCACCCACACCGTTCCGGCCTTGATCGCGGGCGCCACCTCCAGCGCCAGGCTCAGGTCCTCGGTCCAGACGCTCGCGGCCAGCCCGTAGCGGGTGTCGTTGGCCAGCGCGACGGCTTCGGCGGGGGTGCGGAAGGTGAGGCTCACCAGGACCGGTCCGAAGATCTCCTCGGTCACGATCGGGCTCGACACGGGGGCCCCGGTGCACAGGGTGGGGGGCAGAAAGAGCCCGCCCGGCGGGACCGGACGGGCCGGCTGCCAGATCGCGGCGCCGTCGTGCCTGCCCTCATCCAGATAGCCCTGCACACGGTCGAGCTGGACACGATCCACCAGCGCGCCCATGTCGATCGCCTTGTCCAGCGGGTGCCCCACGCGGATGCGCTCCATCCTGTCGCGGATGCGCTCGTGCACCTCTTCCTCCACGCTCTCCTGCACGAGCAGCCGCGAGCCGGCGCAGCAGACCTGTCCCTGGTTGAACCAGACCCCGTCCACCACCCCTTCCACGGCGGCCTCGAGGTCCGCGCTCTCGACGTCGACGACCGGAGACTTGCCGCCCAGTTCCAGCGACAGCTGCTTGCCCGTCCCGGCGGTTGCGCGCCGGATCTCCCGTCCCACCCCGGTGGAGCCGGTGAAGGCGACCTTGGCGACGCCCGGGTGCCGCACCAGCGCCGCGCCGGTCTCCCCGTCGCCCGTGACGATGTTCAGCACCCCCGGGGGGAGGCCGGTCTCGTGCGCGACCTCCGCGAAGAGGAGCGCGGTGAGGGGCGTGTACTCCGCCGGCTTGAGGACCACCGTGTTCGCGGCGGCCAGGGCGGGCGCAACCTTCCAGGCCAGCATGAGCAGGGGGAAGTTCCAGGGGATGATCTGCCCCGCCACGCCCACGGGTTCGTAGCCCGGGAACTCGTCGGCCAGCAACTGGGC
>CAZTOF010000739.1:0-2188 GCA_964615515.1 uncultured Gemmatimonadaceae bacterium | reverse complement strand
TCCCCCTCCCGCCCGATCCAGGCCACGAACTCGCCATCGGCCCCGAAGACGCGCACCGACGGCGAGATGCGGTCGGCAACGTAGATCTTCCCGTCCCGGTCGGCAGCCACGGACGTCACGTCGCCGAAGATGTGCTCGTCGCTGTCGTCTTCCAGACCCATGGCGCCGATCCGCGCTGGTGACGACCGCGACGACGGTGTCGGACGGCGAGGTCCGGACCGGGTGGGCGACGGCTGCCGAGACCCCGGCACCGCTGATCGCCAGTACGATGAGTGCGGTGGCCGTGGCGCTTCGGCGCGGTCGGTGCGGTCTGAGAATGGTCATGATTCTCCCCTCGAGCTGCGAGTGTGGCTGCTGGGCCATCGGTAGGGACAGGATGGGCCGCGGGGCGGTCGTGCCCCCGGCCAGGGCAAGAAGGTGGGCCGCGTACCGCGAGGGACGGGTGCCGAGCGCCAGCACCTTTTCGTCGCAGGCTTCTTCTCTCGCGGTCGCCGCGAGCCGCGCCGCAACTCGGATCAGGGGATGGAACCAGAAGAGCGCGAGCGCGGCCCGTACCATGAACTGCCGGAGCACATCGTGACGCCGCGCGTGGATCATCTCATGCGTGAGCACGACGTCCCACCGCTCGGGAGACCACTCTCGAGCCGATTCCGGAAGCAGGATCACGGGCTTTCGCGGGCCACCCGTCATCGGCGTGGTTGCAGCCGGGCTGAGGAAGAGCCGCACGTCGCCGCGCATTCCCAGCCGCCGGCGGACCTCGTTCGCCCGCCGCAGCCCGACGCGGTCGCAAAGCGGATGTGCCGCGCGAACAAGTCTCGCGAAACGAAGCCCGCCCATCGCCAACGAGCCCAGCCCCGCGGCGCAACCGAGCGCCCAGAGCAGGAACGGAAGGGGAAGCGGTCGCGTTGGCGGCAACGGCTCTCCCATCGTGACGGCCGCAGTGGACCGGGCACCAGGTGGCGACGGGGCGGGTCCGGGTTCGGGTACCGCCGGGCGTGATCAACCCATCGGGGACAACATCAACCGGTGCACTCCTGGGAAGCGCCTGCCGGGGTGGGTCGCCCGGGGAAGGAAGGAGCGGCAGTTGCCATGAAGGGCCGAACAGGCTCAGGAAAGGCAGTCCGAGGAGAAGCGCGAAGGTCATCGTCCAGAGCAGATGACGGACGCCCGCGGGTCCCTTGCGGGCGACCCACGCCAAGGCCAGCGCGGCCGATATCAGAACCGTCGCCCTCACGACGAGCTCGAGCATGACCGGAAAGTCGGGCACCATCAGCCGATCCATCACCGCCCCTCCTCGGACGCCTCGTCGATCAGCGTCTTGATGCGCGCTCGCTCATCCGGAGTGAGCCCGGTGTCCTCGAGCTCGAGCAGCATGGCGACCGCGCCTTCCACCGATCCGCCGAAGAACGTCTTCAGGACATGCTTCATCGCCGAGCTTCGCGCCCGCAGCGCCGAGACCGTGGGCGAGTAGACATAGCGGGGACCATCGTATTCGCGGGCCAGGTGTCCCTTCTGAACCAGGATCCTCAGCACCGAACGGACGGCCGCGTCGGTGGGCGGGTCGGTCATGCGCTCCCGGATCCGGGCGGCTGTGGCACGGCCCAGTTCGTGGACGATGTCCATGACTTCGCGCTCTCGCCGGCTGAGCCGGGGCAGGTCGGTCAACGTGGCCTCACTCTCGGGGCGGTGGGGGTGAACGGTTCATTTCCGGCGGTCGGCCGGTCCGATAACGATATGTGGTTGCTGCTGAAAACTCAACATGCTGTTGAAAAATCAGTGCGGCTTCCACCTCCGCGACGCGACAGGGTGGCGTTCCGCCCCCGGGAACGACCGCTGCCCGTCTCTCTGTCCCCAGGGCGTGAAATGTCAATTCCCATGGCCGATGATATCTAGCCCATCCCAAATCATGTTCAGCCCATGCCAAAGTATACTTTGCCCATCCCAATCATATCTCACACCCCACCACCGGAGGCCTCGGGTACCCCCATCGATGCCCCACCCAGATCCACCTCGGCCCGGCGCCGTACTCCTTCGCCCCCGGTGGCCTTCTGGGGTTGCCCCGCTTTCGCGGACGGTTAGTTGTTGGGGTTGATGGTGTATGATGTGGTTTCTTTTCTCGCCTCTCAAGGGTTAGAGAGGGGTTACGAGCGAAGCTGACGATGCGAGCGAGTGGGAGAAGCCCGGGGAG
>CAZTOF010000738.1:0-2501 GCA_964615515.1 uncultured Gemmatimonadaceae bacterium | reverse complement strand
TACCTGGACCAGCGCAGGAGGATGGGAGAGCCGCCCGTCTTGCCCGAGGGACTGGCGCCGGGGGAGCTGCTCCGGCTCGTGGCTGCGGGGGACAGGAGCCGTCCGGCCCGCGTCCGGCCCGATGCCGTCCCGTCCCGCGGGGCCCGCGAGGGCGCAACGAGCCGGAAGGCGCCGGTGGACATCGGAACTGCGGACTACCGGGCCCTGCGGGACACCGCCCTTTCGTGCACCCGTTGCCGGCTTTGCGAAGGCCGCAAGACGGTCGTCTTTTCCGACGGCAATCCCGCCGGACGGCTCATGGTGGTGGGCGAGGCGCCCGGGGCGGACGAGGACGCCACCGGCCTTCCCTTCGTGGGGCCGGCGGGAAAGCTCCTCGACCTCATGCTGGCGTCGGTGTCGCTGTCGCGCCGGGAGTCGGTTTACATCTGCAACGTCCTCAAGTGCCGCCCTCCCGGGAACCGCAACCCCTCCCCCGACGAGATCGACGCCTGCGCGCCACTGCTGAAGCGCCAGATCGAGCTGGTGGCCCCCGAGGTGCTGCTTGCGGTGGGCTCCTTCGCCGCCCAGTGGCTTACCGCGACCAGGAAAGCCGTGGGCAAGCTCCGGGGAGAGGTATACAGCTACCAGGGCGTCCCGCTGATCGTGACGTACCACCCGGCCGCTCTGCTGCGCAACCCCGGCTGGAGCCGCCTGGTGTGGGAGGATCTTCAACTGCTGTGTCAGACAATGGATGGCAAATGACGTCGGCGCGGAGATGCCCACGGACCCGTCGCCCGCCCGGACCTGGAGGATTGACGTGAGCGAGCCCATTCCGATTCAGGCGGCCATGGAAGGGGGCGGCTACGACCGCCAGCCGCCCTTCTCGCCCGAGGCGGAGGCGTCCGTGCTGGGGGGGATGCTGATCGACGGCAATGCGGTGGCCCAGGTCGTGGAGTTCGTGGATGAGTCCATGTTCTACCGGGAGGCGCACCGGCGGATCTTCCGCGCCATGGCGAAGCTCTTCGAACGCGGCAGCGTCCTGGACGTCATCACGGTCTCGGAGGAGCTGAAGAAGACCGACGAACTCGAGAACGCGGGCGGGCTCGAGTACCTGGCTTCTCTCCTCGACGCGGTGCCGACCGCCGCCAACATCGAGTACCACGGCCGCATCGTGCACGACAAGGCGATGCTGCGCAGGCTGATCGACGCGGCCCAGGCGATCGTGCGCGACGTGTACGAGCCGGGTGACCGGGCCGTGGACGAGGTGCTCGACCAGGCCGAGCAGCTCGTCTTCCGCGTCTCGGAGTCCCGCAACCGCGAGGGGTTCGTCTGGATCAAGGAGGTGCTCTGGCCGACCTTCGAGCACATCGAGCGGCTACAGGAGTCCGCGGGCGGGGTTTCGGGACTCGCGACCGGGTTCAGGGACCTGGACCGCATGACCACGGGCCTGCAGGCGGGAGACCTGGTCGTCGTCGCGGGCCGTCCCTCGATGGGGAAGACCTCGTGGGCCCTCAACGTCGCCCAGAACGCGGCGATCGAACACGAGGTTCCGGTGGCCATCTTCAGCCTCGAAATGTCGAAGGAGCAGCTGGTGCAGCGCTTCCTCTGCGCCGAAGGCCGCGTGGATGCGCTGAAGCTCCGGCGGGGCAGGCTCGCGCCGGACGAGTATCAGCGCCTGGCGCGGGCGGCCGGCCACCTCAACACGGCGCCCATCTGGATCGACGACTCGGCCACCGGCAACGTGCTCGAAATGAAGGCCAAGTCGAGACGCCTCAAGGCGGAGGCCGATCTGGGGCTGATCGTCGTGGACTACATCCAGCTCATGTCGGGGGCGACCCGCACGGACAACCGGGTGCAGGAGGTGTCGGAGATTTCCAGGGGACTGAAGGCGCTGGCGCGTGAGCTCGAGGTGCCGGTGGTCGCGCTGAGCCAGCTGAGCCGGGCGCCGGAGCAGCGTACCGACCGGCGGCCGCAGCTCTCGGACCTGCGGGAGAGCGGGGCGATCGAACAGGATGCCGATCTCGTGATGTTCCTCTACCGGCCCGAATACTACTTCGGACCCACGGACAAGGACGGCAAGTCGCTGGAAGGCGGCGCGGAGCTGATCGTGGCGAAGCAGAGGAACGGACCCACGGACACGGTGCACCTGTACTTCCACAAGGCCTACACCCGTTTCGACTCCGTCGCGCGGGAGACGGAACCGTCCGAATGAGGTGGTGTGAGGCTGGGGAAGCGGGTGCGGGGGTGCCGGAGCCGTGCGGTTCGGCGGCGTGAGGCCGTGGGCGTGACTCCGTTGAGGGCGCCCCGCCGGCCGAAGGTGTGGGTGTGAGCAGGGAGTGCCGCGCGGTATCGGAGCCGGGTTCCGCTCCGCCCCCTTCCGTGGCGGTGCTGGTGCCTGCCGCGGGCATGGGCGCGCGCATGGGCGGCGTGCGGAAGCCGTTCATCGAGATCGGGGGGCGTTCGATGCTCCAGTGGGCCCTTACGCCGTTTCTGGCCCGGGACGACGTGGTCGAGGTGGTGGT
>CAZTOF010000737.1:0-7946 GCA_964615515.1 uncultured Gemmatimonadaceae bacterium | reverse complement strand
CGGGTTGACGGTCGATTTCGTCATGGCCATTGTAGGTTGGGGTTCAGGGGCGCGTCGGACAGCGCAATTGACCCGGCCCCGAAGCGGGGCGCAAGCACGGAGCACGGACGCCACACGACGTTGCGTTCGCTAAGGGACCAGGGTTTACAGAGGAGGTGGAAGGAATGAGCAGCTTACGCAATGGCCGGTCTTCCGGGCGCACCATCGCCGTGTGGGCAGCCATCTCGGCGGTGTCCACCGTCGTCATCTTGCAGGGGTGCCAGACGCTGGCCGGTTCCCGCAGTTTCTACGATGCCTGCCACGAGGTCGGAAAGGGTGCGCCCACTTCATGGCGCGTCAGTTTCGAGGCGCAGCGGTGCGTCGTCATGATCGACCCCGTCCTTGCCGATTCGGAACTCGCCGAACGGGAGCTGCCGCGCGCCCTGTCGGGAACGCTCTCCCCGCGCCTGTTGAACAGGGACGAGGTCTTTGATGCCCTGCAAGAGAGCCTCCCGGGACCAACCCCTGCAGCCACCATCGAAGGTCTGGCCGTCGTCCACTTCCTGGTCGACGAGAAGGGTGTCGTTCAGGAGCAGCGGATCGCGAGGAGTTCGGGGCACGAGTTCCTGAACTCGGCCGTGTTGGCCGTTGCCCCCCTTGCGGATTTCTCGCCCGCGGAGCGGCAGGAAGGGACCTGGGTGGAAATCACGGTGGGCATGCGGACGCAATAGGGTCGCGCCTCCCCGCCCGGCGAGGGTGGGCTGGGCGCGCTCGGCGGTGTGAGTCCGGGATCTACTCCCTCTCCACGTACATCGACGACTTCTCCCGCGCCGGATTCGCGTTGTACGCCTCCGACCCGCCCGGCGGGATGCTGAGATACTCCCAGTCGTCCCCCCTGAACGCCCTGGCCAGCAACACGATCTGCCCCACGTGATACGCGGCGTGGGCCAGCGACCGCAGCAGAGCCTCGTCGACCCGGAACGGCACGCCCCGGATGGTGACTCCGGCCGCAAGATCCTCGTCGCCGAGTTCCGCCAGCGCGCCGAAGAGCACGTCCCACCCCTTCTCCCACTTCTCCGCCACCTCCTCGGCCGACGCATTCCGCACCTCGAACTCCGCGTCCCGGTTGCGCCACGGCTTTTCTCCATCCGTGGTCAGGAAGTCGGTGAACCGCGACTCCAGATTCCCCGCTAGGTGCCACACGATCGTCGCGATCGAGTTGCCCCGGCCGGAGCGCTGATGCAGCTCCTCCGGCTCCACCTGGCGCATCGCGCGCTCGCCCACAATCCGGTAGCGCCGGTATTCGGCCTCGACGAGCTCCAGGACGGTTCGATTCATCGGACTCCCCTTCGGCCGGCGCCTACCCCAACTCCACCCGTTCAACCCCCTCCACCCGGTCGAACCCCCGGTCGAAGGTCGCGATCCGGCTCACGTCACGATTCAGCATGACCCCTGCATGGACGGCGTCCCGGGCGGAGAGTCCCGGCGTGGACAGCAGGATCCGCTTCGCCAAGTCGGTGTCGGCCAGCGTCACGCCGAAGACCTCGGGGACGAGCGCGGCGAACAGGTCGTAGACCCGGTCGGCCAGGTCGGCCCTGCCCAGCACCGTGTACCGATAGAGGATCTCCTGCAGGACCTCCGCGCTGGTGCACAATTCGAACCCGGCGTCGCCGGCGTTCTCCAGAAAGCGCGTGGCCGGACCCCGGTTCGGGTGGTCCGCCCCGGCCACGTACATCGGGATGTTCGAGTCGACGAAGACCTTCACGAGCGGCCCGCCTCGATCTCGCTGATCATCGCGCAGATGTCCGACGTGGGTCCGTTCAGCGTCCGCAGTTCGGCCAGGGGGTCCTCCGGGACCGGCCCGGCCTCCCGTTCAAGCCGCTCCTCGATCGCCCGGCGTACCCAGGCGCCACGTGATACCCGGTCCCCTTCGGCGGCCCTTCGGAGACGGGTCTCCATCGCCTCGGGAATCAGCAGCTGCATTCGTTTCGACCTCATCGGGTTCCTCCTGGATCATTTCGGGTCGCCGACCTGGCGTTGGTGCGGGGTCGCCAGCACCGCCCGCACCCCACGACGCAGCCGGCCAATCACATGCGTGTGTATATACACCATACACAACTATCCGTCAGTCCGGGACCCCTCCGGCACCCCGACCAACCCGTGGACGAAACCTCGCCAGCCCGGCGCCTCGTGGGAGTGCCGGTTCGGCGGTGCGTTCGGTAGCGGATCACCCGCACGACCTCTCCGTTCGTGTCGGGGGATTATGCGCCCCAACGGTTACTCAGGCGTATAATCCCCTCGTGTCGACCACCAGCACCGGCCCCCCAGGACGATATCGACCGGAATCGCGGTGGTATCCGCCCGGGCCTCGCCGCCTACCCACTCTTGATTCTCGTCCAGCGCGTAGTGGCCGGCCTCGCTCACGTCGACTCCCCCGGCAGAGGAATGGCAGGATCGCACTCGCCAGCCCCCGGCCCCAGTCGCCCGCCGGGGTTTCTGCGTTCCAGGCGTGGGGGTTCATGCCCGACGACGACATGAAAAGCCGCCGAGCGGTCGCCCCCTGGCGGCTTTCTCTGTTTCTCCAGACCCCGTTTTCCGCCCTACCCGTCAGCGTCGATGCTTGCGGCCCCGTTTTCGCCTCAATCCCCGATTTCACCTCCGGCAGGTGCTGGCCCACTCCCTGAACACCCTTGTTGAGGACCGGCCCTGTCCGCCGTGGTGCGCCTCGCCCTCGAGCAGGGACTGCCCTACGTGACCGGCGAACGCCGGGTCAGCGAAGCGGAAGCCGCTGCCATCCAGGCACCCGGGGATCGCAAGGTACCCTTCGGTCCGGCGTCCCGGGAAAGATCCCCCGGCGCCGGGCAATCACCCTCGGCGAGAACGCCGTCCCACCGACCACGACCGGGGGCTGCCGCTCCTGTTCTGCTGCAAAGCGGTTCAAGTATGGCCCAGCACATGGTGGCAGGCACACCCGTGCACAACCATAATGGCTGCAGGGTCATACTACCGTAACTCAGCACAACACTCCCGCACCATCCGCTAGAGTCCGAATCGCCGTCCGAATCATCGTCGGAATCGTCTTGTGCCCAGGGTGGAGCTTCGAGCAGGGTAAACCGTCTGCATTCCCAGCGTGGTTCATATCTGCACGTGAGGCTCTCTGCGGAAGTCTGGTACCAGGACGCTGTCTTAGGTCGCCCTTCTTCGCTTGTCAGATCTCTCTTCGCACATTCCTCTAGACGATCCGCTTCTTCTTCCTCCTTTCCCGCGACATGGGCCAGTTCATGCAGTACTGTCGTAAACAGTCGGTGTTTATGCTGCGTTTCGGTCGTCGGCCGCAGCCAGTTCGTCCTTATGACGACAAAGATTTCCCCCTGTGAGGTGGGAGATACATCGTCCCCGCGCCAAGTGAACCCATCGAGCGTATCCATTGCCGCGCTTTGCTTGAATCGCGCCCAGACGAACCACACCGGGGGAAGGCCCAAGGGTTTTACGGGGGATAAGTTCCGCAGCGGAACAGATGCCGGAAAAATCTGCAGGGCTGTGTGGTGCAGAGTGTCGCAACCCCTCTTGCTGTCGTTCCACTTCGCGAGCGCTATGGCGTTCGCGTATTCGGCTATGTGTTCTTCTTGCCATGGCGCAAACTCGTCCGTTATAAGGGCCATGCATTCAAGGAACGTCTTGCCCTCGCAATCCCTCACGCTCTGCGCCGTCGAAGGGGCGGGCACTACGAAGGCAAAGGCGGCTGCCGCCGCCGAGAGCCTCGCGCCCCTCATCGGTCGCCTCCCATGTATCCATCCAGCCACCGGTCACGCGTCCATATCGCCAGCGGTTCGGGATTCATAGGGTCCCAATAGGTCATGGTCGGAGGAGGGTGCAGGATTTCGGGGCCGTGGTCACGGAGGTGTGGCGGCAGTGATCTGCGGCTGCAAAGGTGCCCGTAGTTGTATTGCCGGACATGGCCCTGGTAGCGAACGGGCGGCCCGGCGTCGGGGTCGTGGCGCCTCGCCACCATCCATGCTTCTCCGTCAACATTCCATAAGGCGCCGAAGACCATGTCGCCCACCCAGAAGGGAGAAGAGATTCCGCACACCAATGGGAATTCCCGAGTAAGCTCGACCCATCGCTCGTAGGAAACCAACTCGCCGCGCCCGACAGGCCAGCCCACGGGCGAATAGGGCGCGCGTGCGGCGCGTTCCGCTCGTGTGCCCATGAACTCCGCCATCTCCGCCGCATCGAACAATGCGTCGGGGCTGGTCGAGTGCCTGGAAGCCTCGCAGGCCGCCAGCGCGGCCAGGGTCAGTAGGATTGCCGCGTTTCTCATCGGGAAATCTCCTTTCCGTTGCGGGGCTCCCATGAACATCCTCCGCTCCACCCACCCGCCGCCCCGCGTCCGTGTCGACCGTACGATCCACGTTACAAGAGTAAGCACATCGTAAGTGACCGTCAAGTCGCGGTGCCGCTGCGGATGCGGTGCCGCTGCGGACATTTCTACTTTGCGGGGACACGGTGCCGCTGCGGCGGGATCTGGAGCTTCCTGCCCCGATGGGCGACGCAGTCGTCGTTGCCGACCGTCCACTCCGCCTTCGGGCAGAGGATGTCGGGAAGCTTCGCCTTCATCGACCGCAACAGTGGCGCGAACGCGCTCTCCGGTTCCGTAGGGCACCGCCGCGAACAGGGCGTTGAACCGTGGCCAGAAGGCCTTCAGGAACTCGTTCGCCGCATCCATCCGGGTGATCCCCGCCTTCGCCAGTTCGGGTTCATGGGGCAACCGCCCCTGCATCGTCCCGAACAACCGCTCGCTCCGGCCCCGCGCCTGAGGCGAGTATCCGGCGATCATCTCGATCCCCAGCTCCGCCATTGCCCGGCCGGACTGGGTCGGGTTGCCCTTGTCCACCCTCCCGCCCGCCTTCGGCGTATGCCGGTAGTGCAAGCCCCGGTCCGTATACAGACTGACGAACAATCCCTTCGCCTCCACCATCTCGCGGACCCCCCGGAGATTCGGCCGGGTCCCCTCATCCACGGGCTGATAGACCTCGTCATAGAAGTGGCGCACGTTCCGGTCCCTGTGGCCGGCCCGGTACAGCACCTCCACCGCCGCCACTTCCTCCGGCGGTGCTCGGCGCCGAAAGCACCCCAGACGCCGGTCCCCCAGAGCGGCCGCACCCTCCGCCTCGTATCGGGCCACGCACCGCCGGAACGTACGTTCGCTCATCTTGAACGGCGCCGCGGCCTGCCGCTGCACCAGCCGCTTTCGCCGCTACAGCCCATAGACCCACTCAAACGCTTCCATCCGCACTTCTCGCACCATCGCCGTTCGGTTCATCCACCCTCCTCGCTGAAGGTTCAGACCCGAACCGACTATGCTACGAAACCGGACAGATAACGTCCTCCGAACCCTCGGCCTCCACGCGGCGACCGCGCCGGGGCCGCAACCGGTTCCGCCACCCGCAAGAGGCCTCGCGGTCCATTCGGGGTCGGTTAGATCGTTACCGGAGACTGGCCTGTCTCAGCCATCGGTCCAGGTACGTCAGCCGCTTGCCGATCATCAGCCCCCCTCCCCCTTCACGAACGGGAAGATGAACTGCGGCGTCCCCCCGTCGCCCGGCGGCGGTTTGTTCGCCGGATCCAGCATCATCTCGATGCGCACGATCGCGTCCGTGAAGTGCCACTTCGTCGGCTGGTGCGACACGCCGTCGACCGCGGCCTCCAGTTCGCCCATGAGCGTCATCAGCTGGCCGCGCGCGAACGTCGCGACATCCGACTCCATTGCGTTGTCGTTCCACATGAGCGTCCTCATGCGGTCCAGGTACGCGCGCTGCAGGTTGCGCCGGTACGTGTCGGTGGCCCCGCCCGAAGTCGCCTCGGACCACACCCCCGCGCGCAGATCGTCGAGCATCTCGCCGAGCGAATACGCATCGTCCCCGTGGAAGGCCTCCTGCTCCACCAGCCGCTTCATGCGCGCCACGCTCAGCACCTGGTTCAGCCCGCTGGACTGCGCGCCGGCGATCTGGTCGACCGCGCCGCTCCCCTGGAACCGGTCCAGGATGTCGGTGTTCAGCATCCACTCCGGCGTCTTGAAGACCTGCCGGTTCAGATAGTCCATCGCGCGGGTCTGGCGTTCCCTGCCGACCATCTCGTACGGCACCCCGTCCTGCCCCTGCCGCTTGCGGGTCCGCACCACGCCGCCGATGTTGGCGACCACGTGGCCGGTGTAGCGCCGCCACTGCGACACCACGTTGTTGTAGAGCTCCTGGAGCTGCGAGTAGTCCTCGCCCTCCTCGTAGCTCCACTCCGTCAGCCCGTTCACGATGCGCTTCAGGTTCTCCATGCCGTAGTCCGACGCCAGCACGGCGTCGTCGCCGATGGCCTCCGTCAGCGCCGACGGGTCGGCGCCGGTCGGGCTCGAGAAACGGTAGACGGGATCGTCCTGCATCTCGTCGACCAGGTCGCGCAGATCGTCCAGCTCGCCGTCGCGGTCCTTGCCGGGGTAGTGCCTGTAGCCCCACTCGACGGCGAACTTGTCGTACGGACCCACGACCGGATAGTAGCAGGTGTCGTCGCCGGGTTGGGCCACGTAGTTGAAGCGCGCGTAGTCCATGATCGAAAGGGCCACGCCCATCTCGCAGACGAAGCGGGTGCGGAGCTGTTCGACGGAGTACGCGGCCGACGCCTGCATGTTGTGCTGAAGGCCGATGGTGTGCCCCACCTCGTGGGCGGAGACGAAGCGGATGAGCTCGCCCATGATCTCGTCGTCGAACCTGACGCCGCGCGCGTCCTCGTTGGCCGCCGCCGTCTGCACGAAGAACCAGTTGCGCAACAGGTTCATCACGTTGTGGTACCACTGGATGTCGCTTTCGAGGATTTCGCCGGTGCGCGGGTCGTGCACGTGCGGGCCCGAGGCGTTCTGGACCGGCGAGGCCAGGTAGCGGATCACCGAGTAGCGCGCGTCCTCGGGGCTCCAGTCCGGGTCGTCGGCGGGCGCGTCGGCGGCGACGATGGCGTTGGTGAAGCCGGCCTGCTCGAAGGCGGGCTGCCAGTCCACGACGCCCTGCTTCAGGTAGGGCACCCACTTGGGCGGCGTGGCCGGGTCGATGTAGTAGACGATCGGCTTGACCGGGTCGACCGGCACGCCGCGAGCGTACGCCTCCGGGTCCGACGGCTCCAGCCGCCAGCGGGTGATGAAGCAGCGGGTCTCGGCGCGCTGCTCGTCCAGCCCGTAGTCGATCCGGCTGTTGCTGAAGAACCCGACCCGCTCGTCGCAGAGCCGCGGCTCCATGGGGTCGTCGGGGAGGAGCAGCATGGAGTGGTGCATCTCCATCGAGATCGTGTTGCTCCCGAAGAACGGGGACTCGCTCGCGTCGTAGGTCACCACGCGCCGCACCTCGACGTTCCTCGGGAACGCGGTCGCGCGCACGACGTAGGTCCGGTCGCCGTCCAGCCGCCGCACGCTGTACTGCTGGCGGCGGAAGTTCGGCAGGCCGATGAGCTGCACGTCGCTGGTGAACAGGTCGGTGACCTCGATCACGGCGGCCAGCGAATCCTCGGACATCACCTCGATGTCGAAGGCCTTGAGAATCGGCTCGAAGTTCGAGTTCCTCACCGCCTGCGAGATCGCAGTGGTGTCGTCGGCGAAGTTCTGGTAGCCCACCAGGCGCAGGAAGACGCGCTCCTTGTGGCGCTCCCAGCGGATGGTCGACGTGTTGGTCTTGGAGCCTCCGTAGCCGACCCCGTTGGGGGTGCGCGCGATCCTGGAGAGGAGCAGCATCTCGCGGTCCAGCATGTCGAGCGGGATCTCGTAGTAGAGCTTGTCCTCGATCATGTGGGTGTCGAAGAGGCCCTCGCTGGTGACGGCCTCCTCGGTGATCACGTCGGTGTACTTGGTGACGGTGTCGGCTTCTTCCTCGCCCTCTTCATCGGTCTCGGTGGTGTCGGCCTCCTGTTCTTCCTCTTCCTGGAGGGGGGGGAAG
>CAZTOF010000736.1:0-3453 GCA_964615515.1 uncultured Gemmatimonadaceae bacterium | reverse complement strand
CAGGCGCCACCGCATGTACGTCCGGGACGGCAGGGGCAGGAACGGGGGCCTGCGGAACCAGTCCCTCGGCCGGAACGCCCAGGCCGCCGACAGGAGTGCGGGCCAGAGCCGGGGGCGGCGGAGCGCCAGGTGGAGGAGGGGGCGGAAGATGCCGCGGGGATTCGTCATACCTTCAACTTACTCGACTTGGCCCGGACGGTCCCGGGCCGCCGGCCAGCCGAAGCGGGACCGGGAACCCCCGGCCATCGGCGCCCTACCTGCGCCCCCTCCACATCCGAAGTCCCAGCTGCACGCGCCACTGCGAGGTCGGCACCTCCGGGGCCCAGGGTCGCAGCGCCGTGCCGATCATGCCGGGTTCCCGCGCCCGCTTAATCCCGCCCAGGTACTGAAGCTCCAACGGATTCGGCGGGCACGGTGGGCGAAGGCACGGGGCGGGGCCGGGCTCTCTGAAGACCCGCCAGATCTGAACGACGGGGTTCGAGACCTGGACGATCCCCCAGGAGGGGTCCAGGAAGTTGAGCACGTTGATCATGTCGAGCGTGAAGTCGGCCGACAGCCCGAGGGCCTCGACGGTCTGCGAGAGGCGCACGTCCAGCCGGTGCGACCACGGCGTCTCGCAGGTGTTGCGGGCCAGAATGCGGTTCAGCTGCTCGTGCAGGCACTCTTCCTGTTCCACGAGGGTGGTCCAGAGTCTCCGGGCGACAATGCCGGTGTTCAGTAGATGGGTGAGCTCGGGGACGTAGACCAGGTCGTTGGCCAGCCTGGAGCCGCGGGGCCCGGGGAAGCCGTCTCCGTTCACGTCGCCCCGGTACACGTACGAGTAGGGGGCCCCCGACTGTCCCACGTACATCAGGCTGATGCCGGTGCCGCCGAAGCGGGGCAGGAACCGCGTCTGGGCGCTGGCCACGACCTTGTGGGGCCGGTCGAACCGCGATCTCTGCGGCACCGGGTCGTTGGGGTGGAAGTTGATGGGGGTCGTGCCGTAGTTCGAGGTCACATCGATCGACAGGAGGTCCTGGAGGTCGGCCGACCGCGTGAGCGAATAGCCGGTCCGCACCTCCAGGACGTTGCGGAAGTCCTTGCGCAGCTCGATCGTGGCCGCGTAGGAGTAGTTGCCGTCGCGGTTGCCCACCCGCAGCACGGGACCGAACCGGTCGCTGATCCGCCCGCCGTGGAAGAGCACCCCCTCGATGTCGCCGGTGGGTATTCCCCACACGTCGCGGCCGGCGAAACCGAAGCCGTCGGTGAACGTCGAGTCGGTCTTCTCGCCGAGGTTCTCGTTGGTGATGAAGATCTGCCTGCGCGCGATGTTCGAGATCCAGCTGGCCGACAGCACCACGCCGCCGGGAAGCCGCTGGTCGAGCGCGAACATCGTGCGCCAGTCCTGCGGGAACTGGAATTCGGGGTCGAAGTGGTTGACGACCGGGGGTGAGATCCCGACTCCCGGGCCGCCGACGCACTCCGTGGGCGCGGGCATGCCGGGGTTGAAGGGCGGCGCCTCTTCGTCCCGGCAGTCGAGGGTGGTGAGCGCGAGCCCGTTGTTCTGGAAGGCGTTGGCCAGCCAGGCGAAGGCCGGCCGGCCCGTGAACAGTCCGGTCCCGGCCCTGAGCTGCGTCCCGTCGAAGGGCCGCCAGTTGATCCCCGCCCGCGCCGACCAGGCGGCGCGCTCGCCGGGAAGTTTCGACACGTCGATCCCGAGTTCGCGCGCCAGTGTGCCGTTGGGCTCGGGGCGCCCCATGAAGGTCGGGACATCGAGGCGCACCCCGGCGCGCAGCGTGAGGCGGTCGTGGGGCCCCCACTCGTCCTGCGCGTAGATCGCCAGTTCCTGCACCCTGAAGGACGGGGCCGCACCCTGCTCCGTGTTCGGAATCGTGATCTCGTAGCGGTCCGGCCGGTTCAGCGCGAACTCCTCGAGGCTGCCGAACTCGTAGCTGCCGAGCGCGCCGGGCACGAAGCGCCGGCCGAAGGAGAACCAGGTCCCCGACGCGCCGAAGAGGAGCTGGTGGTCTCCCACGTCGTAGCTGAGGTTGTTGGAAGCCTGGAGAACCCGCTGGTCGAGCCCGTTGTTCTGCGCGAAGAACTGGGCCCCGGCCCGCACGTTGCGCGTGACGAACAGGTCGTCGACCCGCCCGTCCACCCTGACGTCCACCTCGGGGAAGGCGGACGCCGGGGTCTCGTCGTCGCTCAGGATCTGGACGTTGGCCGAGAACTCGTTCGACAGCCGGTTGCCGTAGGACGAGATGAGCCGGAAGACCGCCGAGTGGTTGCGCGAGCGGATCCCGACGGCGTTGGACGAGAACTCGTAGGCGTCGCCCGGCAGCCGGTTGGGGTCCGCGTCGTCGTCGGCCGCGGCGAAGCCGTACCGGAACATGGCGTCGTGCCGGTCGCCCATCTCCCAGTCGATGCGGGCGAAGAGGTTGGCGAGCCGGTTCTCGAGGCTGAACGACGAGGCGGTGCCCGGGTCCGCCCCGTACCGCTCGAGGAGCGACCGCAGGCGCGCCACCGAATCGGAGTGCAGCGACAGCCGCAGCGGATCGGCCTGGCCCACGTGGTAGCCGGTCGGGGGTTCACGCACCCGTTCCCACTCGCCCGCGACGAAGAAGTGCGCGCGGTCGCGCCGGACCGGCCCGCTCACCGTGAAGCCACCCCGGGCCGTCGAGAGTTCCGGAACCGTCGGGACCTCGTCGATGACCAGCTCCCCGACCAGTCCGCCGGCGCGGTGGAGGCCGAAGGCGGAGGTCTCGAACTCGTTCGTCCCCGACTTGGTCACGGCGTTGAGCGCCCCGCCGGTGAAGCCCGACTGGCGGATGTCGAAGGGCGCCACCTCGAGCTGGAACTGCTCGACCGCATCGAGGGGGATCACGCGGCCGCCGGCCCGTCCGCCCGCGATGTTGTTCGTCGACAGCCCGAAGACGTCCTGGTTGAGGGCGCCGTCCACGTTGAGGGTGTTGAAGCGGTAGTTGCCCCCCGCCACCGACACCCCCTCCTCCGAGACGCGCACGAGCGGTGAGAGGGCGGAGAAGTCGATCAGGTTGCGGGTGATGCTGGGAAGCTCGCTCAGGATCTCCGAAGTGACCAGGGTGGCGATGCCGATCCTGCCCGGGTTGAACTCGGGGTCCTGCTCCGCCTCGGCCACCAGTTCCCCGAGGCCGATGGCCTCCGGGACCAGGGTGATCTCGAGGTCGGTGAACCGGCCCAGGAGCAGCTCGATGTCCTCGCGCGCGAAGTCCCGGAACCTGATGTGGGTGACGGTGATCCGGTAGGGGCCGCCGGGACGCCGGCCGCGCAGCGTGAAGCGGCCGTCGGCGACGCTCACCGTCTTGCCGGTGGCCCCGCTCGCGGTGTGGGTGAGGGTGACCAGCGCGGCCTCCACGGGCGCGCCCTCGGTGTCGACGACGCGGCCGCGAAGTCCCGCGGTGGACGCGCTCTGGGCGGAGAGGGGGAGGGGGGCGG
>CAZTOF010000735.1:0-1565 GCA_964615515.1 uncultured Gemmatimonadaceae bacterium | reverse complement strand
CCCGCATCCGGGACTCGCCGCCGCCGCGGATCGGCCACCCCCTCGAGCCGCCCGTCGCCGAGCCGGCGCACGGCGTGGACCGACCCCATGTCCGGGTCGCGGGGACTCACCGGGAAGAGTTCGTGTCCCCGCGCCTCCAGGCCGGCCAGCACCCGGTCGCCGAAGTCACCCTCGATCTCGGCGGCGGCGAGTCCCGGATGCGGGTGCCCGAAGCGCGGCGCGGCGACCACCTGCCCCCCGTGCATCCCGTACTCGACGAACCCCGCGGCCCCCTGCAGCAGGCACTCCATGAGCGAACGGCCCGGCGTCGCCATGACCAGCGCGGGGCGTCCGTCCCGGAAAAGCCACAGCTGGGTGGAGAAGCCCGCCGGCAGGTTCGTGTACTTGCGCAGGTAGACGGCGCGGTTCAGCACCACCCCGTCCACGTTGATCCCCGTTCCGAAGGGCTCGGAGGAGCTGGAGTGAGTCCCCGCCGCCACATTGCCCTCGGCGTCGGCGATCACGAGGCCGCAGGTCGCGGCGGCGAAGCCCCGGAAGGGGCGGGGCGGCCGGTTGCGGATGTCCTCCAGGACCCGGCGGGCGTTGTCGGGCGAGACGAACTCGTCCTGGGTGCCGGGTGCGATCCCGCCGCCCCGGTGCCAGAGCTCCTGCGCCACCCGGATCTGGGTGTGCAGCGCCTCGGCGCTTTCCGCGGGAGGACCCATGCCGCGCAGGTCGGCCGCCTCGAAGACCCGGAGGCCGAGCTGGAAGAGAAGCCCGCTGGAGGGGGCGATCTCGTAGCCCCGGTACGACGCGGCCCCGGGCTCGCCGGACTTCCACGCGGGCGACACGAAGCCCCCCATCCGGGCGAGGTCCTCCATGGTGATGCCGCCGCCCCGCCGTGCCACCTCGTCCACGAGACCTTGCGCGAAGGGGCCCGTGTAGAAGTAGTCGCCGCCCTCGTCGCGCAGGCGCGCCATGGTGGCCGCCAGCTCGGGCAGGCGCACCGTGTCGCCGACCCCCGGCAGGTACCCGTCGCGGAACCAGTTGTCGCGCCCGGGACCGGCGAAGCGCCCCACCATCTTGCGCGCCCCGTGCAGATGTCCCCACAGCGCGTGGTCGATGACGAAGCCGCTTTCGGCGAACGCGATCGCGGGCTCCCACAGGTCCCGCCAGGGCAGGCGGCCGAAGGCTGCGTGGGCGGACTCGAGGCCCCGGACGTAGCCGGGGACCATGGTGGCGAAGCCGGTCCAGGAGCGGGCCTCGTCCCAGGGCTCGGTGGCGGGGGCGCCGCCGGGGAAGGCGAAACCGGCCCCCGCGGTGGAGAGCTCGCCCGCGCCGGCGTCGAAGTAGGTCACGCCGAAGCCGCCGCCCAGCGTGGTCAGGCCGGGTTCTAGGACGCACTGGGCGAGCGCGGCGGTGATGTACGCGTCGGCCGCCGTGCCGCCGCGTTCCAGTGCCCAGAGGGCGGCCTCGGTGGCGCAGGGGTGGTCTGTCGAGACCATGGCGGCGCCGGCCACCGCGCGGATGTGCGACTCGACGGGCCGGGGCGGCTTCGCGTCGACCCGGGCCAGGGACGCCCAGTC
>CAZTOF010000734.1:0-5692 GCA_964615515.1 uncultured Gemmatimonadaceae bacterium | reverse complement strand
ATATCTGAGTTGGCTCTTGGCGAGAACCGTTCTCGGGTCCCATGGAAAGCGAATCTCAGCGCTCTTCCTGTCGCAGGGAAGGGTGACGACGTTTGCTCTTTCGGATGAAGGGCTTGAGACGGATCGTTCCGAGTATTCGTTGCCAATCTACATCGCGTCGCCACCTCCGAGAGAGGAACTCTGGACACCCGAGTGGATCCAAATTGGCGGCGATGTTGCCCACCTCATCGAAGTATCTCAAGTGATCGCTGCCGACTTCAAGTCCGACGGAGGAGCAGTCGCTATTCGTCCCTACATGGCAGAATGGAGACGAGTACGTAATCCTTTCGGACCAACGCAAGGGATTTGGGAAATTACCGACAAGGGATTGGAGGCGTATTCGGCCGACGGGGCGCTTGAACATGCGTTCGCCCTTCCCTCACCGACGATCGGTCGAATCGCTGTTGATCGGCACGATAGACTTTATCTTTTCGACCGTGATGGCACAGTATTCGTCTCCAGTGTCTTGGTCAAGGGTGATCGGGTTTGCCCAACTCTACCTTCCCTCATTGAGATCGAAGTCCCCAGTCAATGAATGCATCGATGTGCGAGAATGTCGAGGAACAGCGATGAGCCATTTCGGAATCTCGTCAGCTGCGGTCTTGTTGATGGTGTCCGTGCTGTCATCTTGTGCAACGCCCGAGGCTCCAGCAGAAGAGGCATTGATTCGACGAGACAGCGCCGGGATAGCTATCGTAGAAGCGCTGAAACCGACATGGGAGGTTTCGCAGCGTTGGCGCGTGGACTCAGAGCCAGTGGTAGACGTTAGCCGGTCAGGTATTGGTGAAGCACACGAGTTCTTTCGCGTCCGGGACATGCGACGAATGCCTAATGGCGCGATCGCGGTCGCGAATCGGGGTACAAACGAAATCCGCCTCTTCACGATGGACGGGCGATTCCTGCGAGCCGTCGGCGGCGCGGGCGACGGCCCCGGTGAGTACCGTAACCTGCGGATGCTGGAAACCACAGGTGATACCTTGGTAGTGCTTGACTCAGACGGTCGCGTCACTGTGTTGGGGCCGGAGTTGGACCTGATCCGGACGTGGGAGCTGCGCTATCGTGCAGTGTCCATCCACGACATCGCCGATGGCGAAATGGCGGTTCAGTTTATTTCACCGTCGATGACCTCAGTTCGAGAAGGTGGTGCGCTGATAAGGAACCCCGGCGTACTGTATCGCATTGGGCCTACAGGAGTGATGATCGACAGCATTGCTTCCACGGCGGGCGGTGAAGAATACATCCATGCGTCTCCGGACGGAGGCCGCACGGCATCGCGCCCGCTGTTCGGAAAGAGTTCGCATGTAGCAACCTGGAACGGGCACATATATCGCGGATCGGCCGATGACATGCAGGTCGAGGAACTTACGGCTGTGGGCGAACTCTTACGGATCCTACGAATTCCGGACTTTCCATTGGCGCTCACGAACACCCAAATTCGCGCGGAGAGGGTCTCCTACCTGGGCGCGGACCTCCCACCGGGAGTGACTGAGCTCCCGCCGTTTCTCCGCCGATTGGTTGAGGAGTTGCCGAACCCTGCCAGGCGACCGGCGTATTCCGATATACATGTAGACCCTTTGGGCGCAATTTGGCTAAGGCCGTTCGTAGGGCGCAGCGAGATGGGCACGAGCGAGGAGTGGCAGGTAATCGCTGACAACGGCACTTGGCTTGGCGGTGTGGAAATCCCGGGGAACTTCACGGTATTCGATATCGACGAAGATGTCGTGCTGGGCGTGTTCGTGGACGACTTGGGGGTCGAACGTCCGCAGGTTTTACGTTTGCATCGGAACTAACAGCGACCCCCGACGGCAGCAGGACGGACAAGGGAAGTGGCGACTGACGCTCTGCCGTTCCGTGGGGAACGCAATGAGGCCGGGAGTCGAGCGCCTCGTCAGGACAAAGCCGGACGAGCCACAGGGTGCTGAACGGGTGTCGCCTTTCACAGGCGCGGGCTAGAAGACTGGAGCGAGGTATCGGGTTGTTGGATTCTCGCCATTCGATACGGCTTTCTTGCTAATCTAGCACCGTGGATCCGAGGCGGGGAGTCAACGACAAGCGGGCAGATCGTGCAGTCCCATATGAACTTACGTGACTTCTTGCCGTGATTCGCGCCCTGCCCTGCCCGCCGTTACGTCAGGGTCAAGGGGGGAGGGAATCGAGGCAAGAAATCGTCCAAAGTCAACTGGGACTGCACGATCCGCCATCCTTGCCGTTGGGGCCTAGCTGATCCCATCCGCGCAGAATAGCGCCGGGGAGCACCAGTCGTTCGACGTGAAGAAGGAATGCTACCGGAGGAGCCCGGTCAGCCTGACCAAGCGAGTGGCAGAGCAGCCCTCATGGGACGAGGCTATCAGATCAGTCTACACCCCTTGGTGCTTCCTTCGGTAGTCCCGCCGGTCGAGGCACAGGTCGTATAGCTTCCGGTCGATCCTGATCCAGTCGGTCTTGTTGATCCCCCTGCGGTTCCGGGTTGCGGGGCTGTGGGGGAAGGCGCTCGCGATCTTGATCCAGCGTCGCTGTTGCCGTGCGATGGCCCGGATCTCCTCGGCGACCTCCGAAAGATCCTGATCCTGGCTGAAGACGAGCGCCACGTCGTATTCGCGGCGGTGGGCACGCGCGATCACATCGAGCGCGATCCGCACGTCAATCCCCTTCTCTTCGCCCGTCAGAACGTAGTGTCGCGTGCCATCGGGTAGATCCACACGGCGGTTGCGGTATCGGAGGGATCTGCTGTACACGACCACGCCCCGCCGCCCCATGGCCGCTAGTTTGTGGGTCCAGAAGGAGTGCCACCTGGGGTTGTCGCCGACATCGGGGATTCCGGTGTAGAAGCGGACCCGCTTCAGTTCCCATCCCTGCCGCGCGCAAACCTGCTCGGCGAGCGCGGCAACGTCATAGTTGGGGTAGGTATAGCCGAACGCCTCGCGGGCGGCATGGAACAGGTTCTGGCCGTCCACGAAGGCGACCGCGCGCTTGATGGGAGGCTCGCCGCTCATTGACCGATCTGGAAAAAATAACCCCGCCCGAGGCCTCTCGGCGTGTCGGGCGGGGAGCAAGTATACGGAACGATATTACACCGTTGCGGGCAGCCGTCAACCCCGATCATGCCGTGCCGTGGCTGCGGACCCGACCTCCCGACCGAGCGGGCGAGCCGGAAGGGCGCACGAAATCGTGTCAGACCGCGTTGCGTCCCCGGCGTCCGTTCGGAGGGCGTCTGCCGACCCGATTGTCGCCGCGAAGATCGGATTACCCGTGCTCCAGTCGCGGTGTCAGCATTTCCGGGGGTGGCTTGAGCGACTTGCCGCCGCCTGCCGTGCCCCAGCCAAGAGCCTCCAACGCGAGCGCCATGTTCGCAGACACACCCGCCTTGCCATTCAGCAGCCGCGACAGCGTGCCTCGCTCACAACCCAGGCGGGCAGCCGTCTGTGTCACGTTCCATCCGACCTCGTCCATGCTCTCGCGGATCAGTTCGCCCAAGTGCGGGGGGTTGAGCATCGCAACCACTCGCTCGTCGCTTCCGGTCATATCCTTCTCCTTCCAGTCAGTGGTAATCTACCAGGTCCACGTCCGCCGCCTGGCCGTCCTCGAAGCGGAACACCACACGCCAGTTCCCGGAGGCGCGCACGCTCCATTGGCCCGCCCGGTCGCCCTTCAAGGGGTGCAGCCTGAAACCGGGGGCGTCCGCGCTGCCGGGATGCGTCGCTTCCTGCAACCGGAACAGCTCCGTCCGGTCTCCAGGTCGCACCGTGCCGCCAGCACGTGGACGTGAGCGCCGCCGCCGCGCTCCCGGTGCTGCACCGCCGTCCATGCGTAGCGGTCGAAATCCAACCCCGCCCAGGCCGTCTTCTCGAAGGCGTCCACAACCGCCCCGATCTGCTTGACGGTCGGTTGGTCCTCCGGCGCCCACGCGATCACGCCGGACGTGTACCTCGCGAAACGCGGCCCGACCGGTGGGACGGATGGGCACGCGATCCCACGCTGGCCCCGCAGTCCAACGCGCCCGAAAACATTCAACTGAGCCCTTGCCGCACCGACTGAGTCCGCCCCAGACTTCCGCTCCGAGATCCGTTGACTTGACGGACGCTCACCATCCCCACACGAGAGATCTTCATTTCATGAAAGTCAGGTTCGGCAAGACCAGACAGAGCGGCCCCGAGCACTTCTTCCGCGCCCAGGGCAGCCGGGACGGCGGACAGAGCTTCACGGACGCCTTCGTCATGAAGAGGGATGATCGGGACGGGCCGTGGCGGGGAAGGAAGAAACCGCCTTACAAGGTGGCGTGGGCGGCGACAAGCGAGCTTGAGCGGGAAGCGGAGGCCGTCCTCAGCGAGTTGGCGAAGCGGGATTCGGCGAAATACACCAAGAACGAGCTGAGGAAGATCCTCAATAACTTGCCGAGCCACTTCGTCACGAGCGACGCCGAGATTCCGCTCCACCTGTCCGTGAGCATCGCCAATTCTCGGTACCGATTCGAGAGCCGGGATGGCCCGCCCGAAGAATGGGAGCAGGAAGCCGATGCGGCAGCGCTGGGCCGCGCCGGGATGGCCGATCATGCCGACGACGACGAAGCTGCGCGGATGCCGGAACTGTTCCAATGGGTCCCGTGGTTCGTGGAGCTGGCCGGGAAGGTGCGGGAAGGCGGGCGGGAGGGACTCGTTGAGAGGGCGAAGGAGGTGGATTGGGCGGGGTTGAAGTGCGCCGTGCTCGCCAATGGGGAGGAGAATGCCGACCCGCTGACGTTCTTCTACCATCTTGCTTCTATTGCCAAAGGGGCGGCGAAGAGGAGGACGGTCTACGCGAGCGTTGCGAGGGAGTTCGGAATCGAGAGCTACCTCGACTACGGTGTGAGCGACCGCTTCATCTTCCCGCAGCCAAACCCGCTTGGGGTGCAGTTCACCTGGACCGGAGCGGATCCACGGCTGCTCTGGGAGATGTTCGATCAGGCGTGCGCCGCGGATGCCGAGTCCTACGATGCCGTCAACGCCGACACCTTCGCCCGCACGTTGCAGATCAAGGGGGTTCGCGTCCCGAAGCTCACGCAAGTCCTGTTTCTCATCAATCCGAGGGTCTTTCAGCCGTTTGACTCCAACGCCCTGTTGGCGCTGTTCGGAAAAACTCCAGCCGAGATATCCTGGGCTGATTATGTTGCCGAAATGCGCAGAATCCGCACCGTCTTTCCCGGCTGCCAGCCCTACGAGCTCAACGTGATCGGCTTCCTGTGGTCGAGCGGACACCTGCCGCGCAAAGGGAACCGCTGGTATCAGATCGGCACGAGTGACGACGAATGGCCCGATTTCCGCGACAACAACCGGGTCCACCGCGGTGGGCGGGCGAACCAGCAACATGGCTGGCTCCACGAACCCAACCCCGGCGACGTCATCCTTGTCCGTTCGGGGACACGTGAAGGACGCGGGATCGGGATCGTGTACCGTAACGACTACCGGGAGCGGTCACATCGGAGCGGCCGGATACACGTGCTGTGGGTGAACAAGGCGCAGGCATCCCTGGCCGCCGACATGCCGGCGATCCGTTTTTCGAGGGTCGGCCGCGCTGCCTATGACACCTTCGCCAAGTCCGACGCCTATTCGGCCACCTTGGGTTTGTTGGAACCGCCACCAAACGGTCCGCCACCACCCCCGTCCCACCCCCTCAACAC
>CAZTOF010000733.1:0-8547 GCA_964615515.1 uncultured Gemmatimonadaceae bacterium | reverse complement strand
GGGGTGGGGGGGGTCATTGGATGCTCTACATAGGCCGGCGCCGGACCGCCGTCAAGGACGGCGAACCGAAGCCGGGGAACAGACCGTTTTCGTCGATCTCGATGGCGATGCGGTTAGAGGGGCGTGATCGCGCTGTTGATTCATGACCCGCTATCGCGGAGTTCCTCGGAAAGCCGTTCGCAGAGTTCGATGGCCGATAGACAGAACGACGCAGCGGTGGCCATAGAGACCTCCTGCCCTTCCCGATGCTGGCCGAAGTCACCGACAGACTGAAGGTGGTCGACCAGCAGAAAGGTTGGCTTAGTGACGAACTTCGCGATCCGTCGGTTTCTTTCGGTGCCGGTCACAAGGCGGAGCAAATGACATTGGGCCCCGCGCCGCGGCGGTAGGTGATCCGGCGCCCTGCCCTCCTCGTAGAGTGACTTCCAGTCTTCCGGCAGCGACCGACCCCCTCCAAGTTCAGCCCTCCAGATCAGGTCCAAGGCATCGTTAGCGATGTTGCGCATCGACCCTACGGATACAGTTGGCTCGGGATGAAGATCGCGGATAGCCGTTCGGACCCACCTGACCAGATCCGGATCCGCTTGATCGGCGATCCCTTCGAGACGTAGTTCGAGCATCCCCTGGATGTTGCTTTCGAACCGATCGCGGCCACCGAACAAGCGGTTCAGATAGGCCACCTCGTCCTTGCGTTGGTGGGCGTAGGACGCCATCAACCCGCACGACGACCGAAGTCCGTTTCTGTATTTCCGAGCGAAGCCACGCCGCCGGAGTTCGAGCGTCTGACGATCGGGCACGTCCGAGGCGACCACAGCACCGCTCGAAAGCTCCGTCAGCAGCGACCGCAGGTCAATCGGGCAGTCGTCCCACAGGGCGCGCACGGCGGAAAGTGGTTCACAAGCCATCTCACCGGCCATGTGGTCCACATCCGCCTTGAAGACTGTCTCGCCACGCCGACGGTTCGCAATCAGGCGATCGGCGAGCGCGGCAGCCAGCACCGGCACGCCGCCGGTCCAGTTGCGGATTTCCTTCTCGGCCGAGCTATCCGTCTCCACACCCCTTGAGGCGAAGGGTGCCAAGAATCCGGCCCAGTCGTCGTCCTTGAAGGCACCGACCTGAAACGGAGGGTCGTGGAAGATCTGCCAGAAGTTGGACGTGCGCGACTCCTCGTCCTTGCAGAGGTCAAGCAGTCTGGCCCTGCTGCCGGTGACGAGGCAGAGGCCTCCTGTCTGGGCGAGCGTGCGCAGTTCGTCCCAGAGATTCCTCGTGATGCCGAAGTCGCCCAGCAGGTGATCGAATCCGTCGAGCACGGCGAGCATGCGGGCGTTGTCTGCCTTGAGGTCGTCAAGAACAAGCTTGAGGAGGTCGGAGACCTCTTCATCGTCGGGCTCCAGGTATTCAGCGAGGTCAGGCCTCACGAACCGCAGGCGATCCTTCAGATGCCGTGCAAGCTGACTCCGGAATTCGGCGTCGGTCCTTGGTGTGCCATACCGGAGGTCCCAATACAGCGAGCCCACGAAGTGACCCTCGGGGAAGTGTGATGCGAGGTGCTTCAACATGACCGACTTCCCGAAAAGACGGGGCCCTATCACGGACACATGGTCAGGCGTCGCCTTGGTCAAATGCCGGCAGAGCTGGCCGAACAGCCGCTCCCTTCCCAGCATCGCAGGGACCTCCACGCCGAGCACCCGATACGGACTCTCGCTCATTCGCCCTCCTCCGTGGCGTCCCAGTACCCGTCACCCCGATCGGCCTCCTCGAACTCCTCCACGGCCCTCCTCCGTTGGTTTTCGAAGTCTTCGTTCCGTTCAATCCACGCAGCCATCAGCGGAATGGCGAGCCGGTATGACGATCCGCTTCTCGTCCCGTGGAGTTCGAGCATCTCGAGCTCCCGCAGGAATTCGAGGTCGTCGCCGAGCCGTTCGCCGCGATGAAGGTGCACACTGTGGCGCCTAAGGTTCCTCTCGAGCACGTCCAGAGTAATGGGCACGCGGTCGCCGAGCCTCCGGCACAAAGCCAGCAGGAACCGCCGACGTTCTGACCCTGCATACCCCCACAGGGTACGGAAGTGCTCGTTGTCTTCGGTCATTGCGTGGGCGGCGGTGTTCACGTCGTCAACGGTGACCATCCGCCTGTTCGAACGGGCGGCGCTCTCGAAGATCCGATTGCAAAGCGACTGGATCAGAAACGGCTGCTTGGCACACAGCTTGACGACCAAGTCCCTCGCTTCCGGCACATACACGAGTCGCCCGTCCACCGGCCGCGTCACGAGGCGTCGGGCGTCCTCCACCCGCAATCCGCTGATGGGAACGCGGTGTCCGAAACCGAAGAGGGCGCTCCAGTACTCTTCCCTGAGCCGCTTGATGCGCCGCGAACCGGCCAATACGGCCGAAAGCTCCGGGTAGGTGTGAAGCAGGTAGCGGATGTTCTCCGGGACCTGCGGGCTGGTCACGCCCGCATCGATCCCCTCCTGCAACTTGTCGAACTCGTCCAGCATGAGAAGGACGCGCAGTGGCCGGGACGCCTCAATGACCATCTGCAGGAACAGCTCGAAGGCCTCGAAGGGCCGGTCCCCGGAGAACGCCCGGCGGAGGGCTCTGACGAACGCGACCTTGAACGGCTTCCCGGGCTCGGGGGCGTCCGCATCGGGAAGCCACACACGAACCCCGGCGGCGTGGGTGGCCCACCCCAAGTCCCGCGCCATCAGGCGGAACACTTCTTTGGTGGGGAGACCGGCCTCGCTCGCGTGGCCCTCGCCACCTTGCAGGGAACAGTTCACCGTAATCCAGTCCGGCAGCACCTCCGGATCCTGCAGCCGCTTGAGAATCGAGGTCTTCCCCGTCCGGCGGTTGCCCTCCAACAACACGACGTTCGCCCGGGAGTCGCTCCGCAGCTGTCGGCGGATTTCCTCGATGACCGCCTCGCGTCCGAAGAGCATGTCCTTCCGATCGATCGGGCTTCCAACGATGTACGGGCTGGACCCGATTTCGCGGACCCGGTCGGCGGGGCTGCTTGTCCGGACTTCGACGGCCAGCGGGATCCTGTCCGTGGCTTGCCTCCGGTTGAGCAGGGTGGCACGCCAACGAACCGTGAAGCGATAGGAGCCGATGGGTGCGTCGGACGGGATCCGAATGGGAACATCGAGCGTCGCACCGGCGGCGAGGTAGGCGGTGCGGGCTCCTCCGATCTGCGGGACCGTGAAAGCCTCGAAGCGGCGGAGTGGAAGTAGTGAGCGGTTGGTCAGACGGAGCTGAACCTCGCCTCCGGCGTCTGCCGCAACCCAGCCGGGTTCGATGTCGGCGTCCACGGCCACGTCCGAGAGGATTCGCTCCCGTTCGAGCGTGGCGAGACGGGAAATGCGACGGGTGACGTCGTAAGCCAGTGCCGTTGCCGGAGACGACGAGTCTTGAAGCGCGGTGATACGCTCCAGTTCGACGGACAGCCCGTCCAGGACGGCCAGCCGCTCCGGGCCGGGCGGCACGTCGCTCAAACCCTCCAGTGCGGCAACGGGTTCTTTGACTTCCTCCAGCCAGCGGGCGAGCTCGGGAAGGGTGGGGGTTGGGGTGTCTCTGACCTCGGCGCTGATCCTCTGGAGCGAACCGGCGACCGTCTCAAGCAGCGCCACCCCGTCCGCGATGTCCGCGATGTCGTGGAGTTGTCGCACCTCCGGGGATTCCTCGAACCACTCGACCACTGGGTCGTCCCTACCAGTCAGGACACGAACGATGGTAGCGAACGGGTCGCCGCGCTCGCCGGAAACAAGGCGAACGACGCGTTCCTGGAGATCTCTTGGCGGTACGGGAACGGGCAGTTCCCGCAGCCGGGCAACAGACAGGCGTTGGATAGCCGTGCCGCGAGCGTGGCCGCGAAGCCACTTCTGGTAGGTGTCGGAGGCTAGGAGGGACTTGAGAAAATGCGACGACACTTCGTCACCGGGTCGAATCACGGCGACGGAGGGAGCTGTCGCGCTCGAGGCCATTTCGCCCACGACGCCTATCCTACCGACACGGCCGTCGACGGTGAGGACGATGTCGTCCTTCCGCAAACGATGCTCCGGGCGCATCGCAGCCACACCGCTCTCATCCAGGAAGACGGAGGGAGGCCGGACACCGGAATCAGTGATGTCGGCAGGTCGCAGGACGCCTACGTCACCGGTTGGTCTCGGCCCGGTTCCAAGCCCTCGGAGAGACAGCCTGGGCGCGAGCACTTCAGCAGTCTCGCCAAGGGGCTCCAACCGAATGCCGCACTCCACTTCCCGCAACCGCTTCAGCTCGCTGACAAGCGCCCGGTGACCGCTTCGTCTGGCGTGCATCGCGAAGTCACGTGCTTCGAGCTCGGGAACCGTCAGGTCCCACAGGTCATGGCTCGCCCTTCCATTCCGGAAAGCGGCCACGATTTCGCGCGGTGTGGCTGACCGGTCGGAGGGGACCCTGAGAAACCGAACGGTGGATCGCGGGACGGCCCGGCCGAAAACGAGCAGGTTCATCTCTCCGTACATGTGCCTGGAGGGGCCTTCCGAAGCCTCCACCGCGATTACGCCCTCAACCGCATAGTCAGATAGCAGACGACGACGAATCGTGAGATCCGGGCCCCCGCGGTATAGCGCGGCTGGCGGGAGAAGTACGGCGGCACGTCCACCGGGAGCCAGCGCTGCCATCACGTGTTGCAGGAAGTGCATCGCCATCTCCTTTGTCGGAACTTCGACGCCGCTTCCTAGCTTTCGGTTCATGCGGCCCCAAGGGGGATGGGCCATCACGTAGTCGAATCCGTCGTCCGCGCCCATTTCCGCGGGAGAAACTTGAAGCGCGTTGCCAAGTTCCAGTCTGGGATTCGAGGCACCGGCCAGGACGGCTTGGGCCGCGCCAACGACGTAGGCGAACGGGTTGCTCTCGACCCCGAATACTCTTGACAAGGCGTGTTCCGGTCCCGAAACCTCCGCATTGACGCTCGCGACACGGTTTCGTGCCTTGCGGACGATCCTGGCGAGAAGTTGCCCCGTTCCGAAGCAGGGACAGTAGATGCTCGCTCCGGGCCGCGGGTCCAACGCTTCCACCATGAGTTCAGCCCAGGTTGTCGGCGTCGAGAATTGACTCGTCCCGCGTGCTTCGCGCTCTACAACGGTCGCGAGATTGTATTGGGCCACCTTTCTTCCGGTCGCAGAACCCATGTCAAAGCACGAGACGAAGTCGATCATTCTGTCCAGGGCGGGCGGATAGATCGATCCGAACCCAACCTCAAGCAGCAACGATAGCGGCCTCAGCTTCAGTCCCCAGGCTGTATCCGGGACATCCGCGAACGCAGGTGCGAGCTGCAAACGGACGAAATCGGAAAACTCACGTCCGCGCATGTGACTCCATGCGGACCAATACTTGTCCGATGTGAACAGACGTGGACACCCCGCTTCTCGCGCGGATGGGTCGGATTCTGGTGCGGCATCGACATGCTCCAACCAGCGGAGCAGCAATAGCGTTGCTAACGGAGCGGCAGCCGACAGGATCCCACTATCAGCGGCGGCTCGCACCTCCTCTTCGAAGGACTCAACCGGTGGATCTTCGAGATACCCTTCCCAGTCTGCCAGTGCCTCCTCCCAGTTGGCCCTTGCCTGTTCTAGGATCTGCTCGCTCACGTCGTCGCTCCGGTCAGGTTTCTTCGGTTCCGGCCCCTCTTCCGCAATACCCGTGCCATCACCCCGCCACCCCGTACCGCTTCAGCCAGTTCGTCAGCGTCTGGTAGCTCGATAGCCCCACCAGCCGAGCCGCGCGCGTCTTGTTTCCGCCTGTCGCATCCAACGCGCGCTCCAGGTAGTGCCGGGCGACCTGGGCCAGCAGGTCGGGCAGTGAGAACGCGTTGTCCAGGGGCCGGTCGAGTATTCTGCCCGCCTTGGCGCCGATCGGCGGAAGGAGCGCCTCCCGCACATCCTCGGCCACCACCTCCGGTCCCGGCGTCCAGATGGCCAGACGGTGCAGGGTGTTCACGAGCTCACGCACATTTCCCGGCCACGAGTGGGTTAGCAGAATGTTTCTTGCTGATACAGAAAGATTCTTACGCTCGAATCCTGGCTGCTCGGCGTGCTCCTCGTTGACCCGCTCCAGCAGCCGGTCCAGGAGAAGATTCAGGTCACCTGGGCGCTCCCGCAGCGGGGGCAGGTGGAGACCCGCGACGGCGAGCCGATAGAACAGATCCTCCCGGAAACGTCCCTCGGCGATCTCCTCGGCGAGCGTCCGGTTTGTAGCCGCGATGATCCGGACATCGACCTTGACCGGCCGGGTCGCTCCAACGCGCAGGACCGTGCCCTCCTGCAGTGTGCGCAGGAGCTTTACCTGGGCGGGAAGAGGAAGTTCGCCGACCTCGTCGAGGAAGAGGGTTCCCCCGTTCGCGGCCTCGAAGTGTCCCGGTCTTCGCCTGTCAGCCCCTGTGAACGCACCCTTCTCGTGACCGAACAGCTCCGACTCCACGAGTTCGGCGGGGATCGCGCCGCAGTTCACGGCCTGGAACGAGCTGTCGCGGCGAGGACCGGCCTTGTGGATCGCACGGGCGAAGAGCTCCTTTCCGGTGCCGGACTCACCCTCGATGAGCACGGGCACCGCCCGGGGGGCGACCCGGCGGGCCTTGGCGATCACGCGTGCCATGGCGTCGCTGCGGTGGATGATGTCGGCGAACTCGGGTGCGTCCGGCGGAAGCCCTGCGGTCAGGTTGCGAAGGCGCTCGTCCGGCCCTCGCAGCAGATCGGGAAGGAACTCGGCCGAGATGTCGAATGGCACGGAAGCGGTCTGGACACCATGCCTGGGCGACGACTCGATCAGTTCGGCCGGAAAGCGCGTCTTGGCCAGGATGATCCAGACCGCCGCCATTGCCGGGGTTCCGGGACTGAGATGAAAGGTGAGCTTGGCGTCCTCCCCGTGATGCTCCAGCGATTCCTCGAGAACGCGCACCGCGGCTTCGTAGATCTCACCGAATTGCGTGGGGCCGGACAGCGGCTCGTAGCAGGCCGTGACGCCGGCTTGCGAGCGTGGACGGAGCCACTCAAGGAACGGGGTGACATCCTCCTTCGGGTAATCGGCGATCAGAACAGCGCTGTCGTAGCGACCTGCGCCAAGGGCCTGGGCGATCGGACCGAGTCCGTCCGCTCCGTTGGAGCCGTCGTCCGCCGCAAGTAGATCGGCTCGTCCAACCCAGCTTATCAGGAGGTTCGTCATGGCGGCACGCTACAAGGAATCTTGTAGTCACACAAGACCTATTGCCATCGCCGACCGCTTCAGACTCGTACGAGGGTGCCGTGCAGGGCCCGGAAGGCCACTCGACATTCGTACCTTTCAGTACGATATTGTAGGCGTGAATGGGGCGGAGTTCGTAAGGAGAGCCAGGCGCTACGCCTGATGCGGTACGCATACCCGTGCGTGCTCGCTTCCGAGGAGGACGGCGGCTACACCGTCTCGTTCCCGCATGTGCCGGAGGCGCTGACGTGCGGTGACGATCGGGAGGAGGCCCTCGCGATGGCGGAAGACGCCCTGGCGGTGGCGCTTGGGGCCTACGTTCAGTGTCGCGAAGACATCCCGGTGCCGGAACCGGCGGCTCCCGGACAGGAGACGGTCGCGGTCCCGCTGGTCGTCGCGGCCAAGCTTGCGCTCTACACCGCCATGCGCGAACAGGGGATGACCAAGGTCGGCCTGGCGCGGTCGATGGGGTTGAGCGAGGGGGCGGTCCGGAAGCTCGTGAACCCGAATCACCGCTCCCACATCAGGCAGGTCGAGAAGGCTCTCAGGAAGGTGGGGAGGCGGCTGGTGGTGGAGGACGGGGTGGTGTAGTACGGCGCCGATCTCCCCGAAGTCGATCCCGATCAGCTGGTGTCGCGATCCCGGGTCGTCGGCAAGCGTGATGAACCCCAGTTCGGCGAGCCGGCGGATCTCGCGGATGAAGGTCCTGCGGGTGATGTCGTGGTACGTGCCCCTGACGTAGGGCGAGTTCACCAGATCCGCCAACCGGATCTGCGTCGAGGGATGCTCCGAAAAGGGGTCCGTGGGTTCCGTCTCGGTCAGTAGGTGGTCCAGCAGGGCGAACTCACGACGATTGAGCAGGTGGCGGCGCTCGCTTACCCGCATGGTGAGCCCCCCGGGTCATGGTGTCCCGGTAGACCAGCCGGTTCAGCTTCGTCTTGATGAACCGGTTGATCCCCCGGAGTTCTGCCTCGAAACCGCGAAGCCCGAAGTCCACGAAGGGGGTGAGATCGAAGGGCTGGACCCTCCGGCACGCCTGCAGCCGGCGCTTGTACTCGAAGCGAGACCAGTCCATCTATCTGACACCTTATATGACGTATGGTGTAGCGTGATAAACGATTATGAAATAATGGCAGCGTGTTTGACAGGCTGTCTGACAGAACTTGCCGTCCCGCTGCCGGGCCCGCCCCCGCCACCGGACGATTCCACCACCACCTCCGAACGTATGCCGATTTGGCATCCTGCTCCTCGGCCCCGGAAGCCGAAGTGCCCTCGTCCCATTTGCCCGGCCCCGCCGATCCACGGTAGCATTTTCTGGCCCATCCATCCCATC
>CAZTOF010000732.1:0-3093 GCA_964615515.1 uncultured Gemmatimonadaceae bacterium | reverse complement strand
TGCATCCTGGTCCGGGAACTGGAACGCATCGCCCGGGGCGGCGGCCGCGCCCGCAAGGTCCTCGTCGCCCGCACCCGCGGCGAGGGCAAGGAGCTGCTCAGGCAGGTGGCGGTGCGGGGCCGCTCCTGGGTCGGCTTCGAGGTCAACACCTTACGCCCCCTCGCAACGAAAATCGGTGCGCGCGCGGGTTCCTTCGCGGGCCACGCGATCATCGACCCCTTCGACGAACACGCACTGGTGGAGCGGGCCATCGACGAGGCGTTGCGGGGCGGGCGCGGTTCCCGCTTCCCGGGACTCGCCGAGAAGGTGGGATTCCGCGACGCGGTCCGGCACTCGGTGGCCGCGCTGCGCCTGGGGGGTGTGCGGGCGCGGTCGCTGCGCGGTGTAGGGGCCGACGAGAGCTCCGGCAGGCGGGCCCTGATCACGGCGGTGCTCCGGCGTTACGAGGAACTGCTCGCCGACGGTGCCCTGGCGGACAACGCCCATGTGCTGGCGGCCGCCACCGAAGTCCTGGAAGACGACGAGGCCCCGCCACCGCTCCGCGCCCCCACCTTCCTGGTGCCCGGTCTTCCCGACCGCGGCCTCGCGGGACGGTTCGCGCGCGCCCTGCAGCGCCGCGGGGCGACCCTGCTGAAGACCGACGCGGTGGAAGGGCTGCGCCCGCCGAAGGGGATCCTGTGGGACGTCGCGCCCCCCGCGGCGCCGGGGAGCTACCTGCACGCCGTCGAGCGCCACGAAGGCCCGCGCCCCCGCATCGAGCTCTTCGCCGCGGGCTCCGTTCAGGACGAGCTGCGCGGGGTGCTGCGCCGGGCGATCGACCTGGGCGCGCGCTGGGACGAAGTCGAGATCATCGCCGCCGACCCGGCTCTCTACGGCTCCGCGCTCCACGCCCTGGCCGACCCGCTCGAGGTCCCGGTTACCTTCGCGGTCGGCCTTCCGGTGGAGCGCACCCGACCCGGGCGGGTGGTGACCACGTACTTCCAGTGGATCGAGAGCGACTTCCCGGAGGCGCGGATCCGGGGCCTGATCGAGGCGGAGGACGTGCGGGCGCCCCGTCCCGGTCACCGGATCGCCGGTCCCCGGCTGGCGCGGTCGCTCAGGCGGCTGCGCATAGGGTGGGGACGGGAGCGCCACACGGCGCGGGTCGAGCGGGCGCTCAAGGGTGTCGGGAACATGTCGCGGAGCAAGTTCGAGACCGGGGAGCGCTTCGAACGCCGCAAGGAACGGACGCGCGAGGACCTGCAAGCACTGTTGGCGCTCCTGCGCCCCGTCCTGGCCGCCACCCCCGACGTGACCGGCGAGACCTCCCCCGCCCGGGTCGCGGCCGGCGTGAAGAGCCTGCTGGCCCGGGTCGCCCCCGGCACCGACACCGACGACACCGCCCGGCAGCGGCTGCTCCGCCGGCTCGACCGCATCGAGGCCACCCTGGACCGGACGACCGACTACCCCTCCGCCGCGGCGATCGTCAAGAGCTTCCTCGAGATCCGCATCCCCGCGCCACGGGCCGAAGGGCTGGCCCCGTGGAGTTCCGCCGCCGGGCACCTCTACCTGACCGACCTCGCGCACGGCGGGGCCACGGGGCGTCCCTTCACCTTCATCGTGGGGTTGGACTCTTCGCGCTTCCCCGGCTCCACCCACGAGGATCCGCTGCTCCTCGACCGGGAACGGTGGCGCTTCGGACGTGGGGAGCTGCCGCTGGCGAGCGAGCGCATCGCCGAGCGCCGGTTCAACTTCGCCCAACTGGTGGCGCGACTGCGGGGGACGCTGGTGCTGAGCTACTGCCGGTGGAACCCGTCCGAGGCCCGCGAGCTGTCCCCGGCGCCGGAGCTGCTCCAGGCCCTCCGGCTGCGCCACGGGGAGCCCACCCTCAACTTCGAGGATCTGGAACGACACCTCGGCACAAGCGAGTCCCGCCTTCCCCGGCCGGAACTCCGCGCCGACCTGGACGCGGGCGACGTCTGGCTTCGCGCCCTCGCCACCGACGACGGGCGGCTGCGGGACGGTCTGGCGGCGGTAGGCCGCGCCCACCCCCGCCTCGGGCTCGGCATGGCGGCCGCGGAAGGGCTGCGCCGCGACGAGGCCGGCGTCCACACGGGCTTCCTGGGCACGCCGTCGCCCCCGCTGTCGTACCAGGACCTTTCCGGCCGGACCTTCTCCGCCAGCAGCCTCCAGGATCTGGGCGCCTGCCCCAGGCGCTTCCTCTTCAAGCACGTCCTGAAGGCGTATCCCCCCGACGACCCCGAGTTCGACCCCCACCGCTGGCTCAACGCCCTGGAACGGGGCAGCCTGCTGCACACGGTCTATGAAGAGACCCTGAGGCTGGCGCGCGAGCGGGGACTGGACCCGGCCGACGACGGATTCCTGGCGTTGGCGCTGTCCCTGGTGGACCGCGAGGGGGCCGGCGCGCTCTGGCGGGTGCCCACCCCCAGCCGGGCGGTCCGGGAGTGGGAGATGGACGCACTGCGCGACGACGCGCGTTCCTTCGTCGAGATGATCCGCGACGGGCCGCCGCCCTGGACCGAGCTGGAGATGCCCTTCGGGATGGGCGACGACCCGGCCACGATCGACGCGGGTGGCCGGCCGGTGCCGGTGCGCGGCTACATCGACCGGCTGGACGACCACGGCACCGAACTCCGCGTCGTCGACTACAAGACCGGGCGGGACTACGGGTACGGCGGCAAGTCGAAGGTGTACGACGGCGGGCGCCGCTTGCAGCACCTCGTCTACACCCTGGCCGCTTGCGCCGTGACGGGCCGGCCGGTGGGGCGGATGGAGTACCACTTCCCCACCCGGCGCGGCGAGAACCGGGTGCGGACCTTCGAGGCGGCCGAGCTGGCGCACGGCGGCGGCCTGGTCGCGGCCCTCCTCGACGGCGTGACGGCCGGAAGGTTCCCCGCCACGGACACCCCCGCGGACGACTGCCGCTTCTGCGACTTCGCCGAGGTGTGCGGCGTCCGGACCGACAGGTGGGGACGGAACGCATCGTGCCGGCACGCCGAATGGACGGCCCGCAACCTGGGCGTGCTGCCCGAACTCGAGTCGCTCAGACGGGTGCGCAACTGGGAGGACGAGGAGCCGGTGTTTTGAAGAGGG
>CAZTOF010000731.1:0-2183 GCA_964615515.1 uncultured Gemmatimonadaceae bacterium | reverse complement strand
GGTCACACCCTTCTCGAACGGTACGGCACGACCGAAATCGGCATGGCGCTGTCGAATCCCCTCTCCGGCGAGCGCAGGCCCGGCCATGTCGGCACTCCGCTGCCCGGGGTCGAAGCCCGCGTCGTCGACGATTTGGGCCACCCGGTGCCCGCCGGGGAGCCTGGCGAGATCGAGGTCCGGGGGCCCCAGGTGTTCCGCGAATACCTGGGGCGCCGGGCCGACACCGCGGCCGCCTTCCGCGACGGCTGGTTCCGCACCGGCGACGAGGGGTGCATCGGCGAGGGCGGCTACTTCCGCATCCTCGGGAGGCGAAGCGTCGACATCGTGGGGACGGGCGGCTACAAGGTCTCGGCGCTGGAGGTGGAGGAGGTCTACCGCACCCATCCCGCGGTGCTCGACCTGGCGGTGGTGGGCGTGCCGCACGCCGAATGGGGGGAGCAGCTCTCCGCGGCGTGGGTTCCCGTGGAGGGCCATTCCGCCCGTTCGGAAGCCGAGATGCGCGCCTGGGGCAAGGAACGGCTGGCCCCCTACAAGGTGCCGCACAGGTTCGTGGCCGTGCCCGGGTTGCCCCTGAGCGCGATGGGCAAGGTGCGGAAGGACGAGGTGCGCCGCATGTTCACGGAATGATCCAGGCCATAGTCGACAACCTGCGCACGTACTGGATCGTGCACCTGCTGCTCCTGGCCTACACCGCGATGCTTGCCCGTCACGCCTGGTCCGGCAAGCGCGGGACGCGCGGCGTCTCCGACTACTTCGTCGGGGGCCGCTCGATGGGCCCCGTCGCCATCGGGCTCTCGTTCTTCGCCACCTACTCGAGCACCAACTCCTTCGTCGGGTTTTCGGGACAGGCGTATGCCTGGGGGGTGACCTGGTTCCTGCTGCTCCCCTTCGTGATCGGGCTGTCGCTCTTCTCCTGGATGGCCGTGGCCCCGCGGCTCCGCACCTTCACCGAATCGCTCGGGTCGCTGACCATTCCCGACTTCATCGGTTTCCGTTTCGGGAGCCCTGCGGCGCGCGTCATGGCGGCCGTCATCGTTCTCTTCGCCTCCTTCTTCTACATGACCGCGGTCTTCAAGGGGATCGGCATCCTGCTCGAGGTGTTCCTGGACATCCCCTACCGCGCAGCGATCGTCATCGTCTTCGTCGTCGTGATGCTCTACACGATGGTGGGCGGGTTCATCTCGGTCGTGAAGACCGACGCGGTGCAGGGGCTGGTGATGATCGTGGCGGCGATCCTGCTCTTCCACGGCGCGGCCGCCGCCGCCGGAGGCGTGGGCTCGGTGGCGGCGCTCGCGGACGATCCGGCCACCGAGCCGCTGCTCCGCCTGGGCGGCGGCGTCTCCGTGTCCCTGGTCCTGGGCGTGGTCTTCGCGGGGACCGTCAAGTTCGTCGTCGAGCCCCGTCAGCTGTCGCGCTTCTACGCGCTCGAGAGCCGGGCCGCGGCCCGCAGGGCGGTCTGGGTCTCCACGGGCGCCTTCCTCCTCGTCTACACGCTGCTCATGCCGATCGGGCTCTACGCTCGCCGCATCATGCCCGGCGGCCTGGCCGACACGGACCTGGTGGTGCCCCGGCTGCTCACCGCGCCCGAGGTCTTCCCGGCGGGCGTCGGCGCCTTCCTGCTCGTGGCCATGGTGGCCGCGGCGATGTCGTCGCTGGACAGCGTGCTCCTGGTCATGGCCTCGACCGCCGAACGCGATATCGCGGGGGTGGTGCGCGGGCCCCGCTCCGAGCGGTCCACGCTCCGGGCGACGCGCATCCATGTGGCGCTCTTCGCCCTCGTCACGGCCGTGATCGCCCTGAACCCTCCCGACGGGATCGTGGGGCTGACCGCCTTTTCGGGAGCCGTGTACGGAGCGTGCTTCGGACCCGCCCTGCTGATGGGCCTGTACTGGCGGCGGGGGAGCGGAAGGGCGGCGGTGGCGTCGTTCGCCACCGGACTGGCGGTCCTCCTCCTCTGGAACCGGCTCCCCGGGACCGGCGCGGTCCACCAGGTGTTCCCCGGGATCGCGCTTTCGTTCCTGGCGTACTGGGCCGTGGCGCGATGCACCCCGGACCACGAGTCACCCGAGCTGGACCGGCTGTTCGAAGCGGAGCGACGCGCTGCCGCGTGACGGGCGGCGCGGATGTCGCGGCGGTAGGCCAGCCGCCTTGCCGGCCCGGCGCCTCGCCGCTCTCGGTGCTCG
>CAZTOF010000730.1:0-3898 GCA_964615515.1 uncultured Gemmatimonadaceae bacterium | reverse complement strand
GCTGGAAGCCTTGCGCAAGGACGGCACGGCGATCCCGGTCGAGATCAGCCTGAGCCCCTCGCAACTGGGGTCGGGTCGGGACCACGTGATCTGCGCGATCCGTGATATTGCCGCCTGGAAGCGGATGCGGCGCACGTCGGGGATGCTGATCGCGGCGGCCGAACAGGAGCGGAAGCATCTTTCGCGCGAACTGCACGACGAGTTCCTCCAGAACCTCGTGGCGCTGAAGATCCGGGTGAAGCTCTTGGCCGACGAGAAGGACGGCGGTGAGAGGGAGCGCGCGCGTGCGCGGATCGCCGAGGACATCGGTGGCACGATCCTCGGGGTGAAGCGGATGATCCGGGGACTCCTGCCACCGGAGCTGGACCGCCGGGGGCTTCGCTCCGCCCTGGGCTCCGTCTTCCGCGACATCGAGGACGTGTACGGGTTCACGGTCCACGCCAGCCTGGGCCGGGTGGACGGCGGGTTGGACGAGGTGGCCACGCTCGCGCTGTACCGGATCGTGCAGGAGGCCGTGGGCAACGCGGTGAGGCACGCGGGGGTGAGCGAGGCGACCGTGACGTTCGAATCGGCGAACGGGGCGGTCACGGCCACCATCCGGGACGAGGGATGCGGGTTCGAGTTGCCCGACGCGGAAGGACTGCCCGGCGACGGCTGCGTGGGCCTCGCCGGGATGCGCGAGAGGGCGGCGCTCGTCGGGGGCTCCGTCGTCGTGCGGACATCGCCGGGCGGGGGAACGACGGTCCGCGCCTCCCTTCCCCTTCAGAGTGCGGGCGGACGGAACGGATGAAGGGGCCGCCGACAATGGTGAGGGCGCTACTGGTCGACGACCACGCGGTCGTGCGCGCCGGTCTCCGGGCATTGCTCGAAGCGTCCGGAACGGCGGAGGTCGTCGGAGAGGCGTCGTCGGGGGAGGAGGGGGTGGCGAAGGCTCGCAGCCTGGAGCCGGACATCGTCGTCATGGACCTGGCGATGCCCGGCATGGACGGAATCGAGGCGACCCGGCGCATCGCCGCCCTCGGCATCGATACGAAGGTCCTGGTGCTCACGATCCACGACGAGGACGAGTTTCTGGTCCCCGCCCTCGACGCCGGCGCGGATGGTTTTCTGAACAAGTCGGCCGCGGACACCGATCTCATGGGAGCCATCGAGGCGGTCGTGCGCGGCCACTCCTATCTGCCCCGGCGCGCGGCCGCGCTCATCGCGCGCCGGAACGCGCAGCAAGCCGGCGCGGACCGCGAGCCGCTCACGGATCGCGAACGGACCGTGATCGAGTTGACCGCTCGGGGGTTCTCCGCCGCGGAGGCGGGCCGGGAGATGCACCTCAGCCGCAAGACCGTCGAGGGCTACATCGCCCGCGCCAAGTCGAAGCTGGGCCTCGCGAACCGGCGCGACATCGTGCGCTTCGCGCTGGAAAACGGGCTCCTGCGGCCCGAAGCGGAGGAATAGCGGACTCCGCAACCCAGCTGGCTTCCCCGGTCCGCAGGGGATGACGGGAATTTCCCGTCAAGACGGTTGCGGGTTTCTCCCCCCATAATTCGGGGAATTCTCCTCTGACGGCCCGTAGGCGCGGTTCCGCATATTTACCGTATGGCACCCTGAAGCGAACCGGAAGCGGTGTCACCCGAAGCACGGAGCCGGGAACCATGCAGCAGGAGATCCCAAGCTACGAGGCCGTCATGGATACTCTGCATTGGGCCGCGCAGGGTTACGTGACCGGCCACGGAGAGGCGATCCGGCCCATGCCCTGGCGGCGAATCCTCGATCATCTGTCCTTGCTCGGACGGGACGAGTTGCTTTGCATCGACCCAAGCGCCAACGGCACGGAGAACGGCATCGCGGTCAGGCGGATCGCCCTGAATGGACGATCCGGCGAGGAGCCTCCCTCGACGAAGGGCTCGGGCAAGACGACTTGGACAGTGGACATACGTAAGGGGTTGAAGGCCGAGACGCGGTTCGCCCAGCGTATCGAGATGGCCGTGCGGAGCGGCGAGTACCGCTCCGTGACCTGCATGCGAAGGGGATCGAGGATCTTCGCGGTGATGACCGCTGCCTCGGCACCCGCCGCAATGTCGAACGGAGACAGCCTGCCGCCGCTCCGCGCTCGCGCCGCGACCGCCCCCAAGGACGTGTACCGGATGACTCCGTACCAAAGGCGAACTTGGAGGAACAGGTACGCAGCGTACATGATCTCGGCCGCGTCCGTGCTGCTGTCCGTCGCGGCGCTGGTGTCCGCCGCGACCGGGCGCAACGAGAACCCCCCGCCACCGATGCCCGCAAACGCCATCGTGGGACATGTCCTGATCGATGGACGGGGAGCCGACGGCGTGACCGTCGCCTTGGACGGCCGGGCCGCAACCGCCACGACCGGTGGGGGCGCATTCCGGTTCCGTGACGTGGAAACCGGTATCCACACCATCGCCATCAGCAACTATCCGGCGGATGCGCGCTTCGATCGAACCTCCGCCACCGTGAGCATCGACACCGAAGAACGGGCAGCTACCGTCAACTTCTCCGGTTCGTACATCCACAGGCCTCGCATCGCAAGGCCGGTCGTGGTGGCCGAAGGCACCGGGAAGCACTCGACACTTTTGGCTCTGCGGGACGCCGCCGGGCGCGCCGTAATCGAAATGTAGGGATCCGACCTGCAATCGGTGGCGAATCCTCCTCCCGCGTCAATCAGGCCTTCGTCAGCCGCCCAGCCCCGAGGCACTCTCGATTTCAAGCTCCACGTCGTGATCGCACAACGTGCCGGACAGCGTTCCGGCAACGCCCGGCTCGTTGCCCGACAGGTCCGGTTCCGCTGTCAGTTCCAAATCCATGCCGCAGGAGCCGGACCTGCCGTCGAGTTGCCAATCCAAGCTGCCGGCCACCGTGCCCTCGACACCGACATGCTCGAAGAGCCCGACGATAACGACGACCGTCTGCTCGCGGACGCCGGGATCGCCATCGGCGGTGAACTGGTGCCCTCCTTGGGAGAACTGGCAGCCTGCGGGGGCGGCGGTGAAGTCCGTTTCCAGCCGTAGCGTGTCTCCCGCTACCGACTCCGAAGCGCTTCCCGTCACCCGGACCCGTCCACCGATGGGACAGGCCACCACAGTGCTGTCCTCGGAAGCGTGAAGGATCGCAGAGGTGGTGTCCTGTTGAATTGCCCTCATGCCCTCGAACAGCGCCACGGCTTCTTCCATCGTGAGAGGCTCGTCGTCGGGCTCCGTGGTTCCGTCCTCGCAACCGAGAGCGACGAGCAGGAGCCCGCAGAACACTAGTACTAGTCCGTGCACCCCGACCTTCCGCCGGACCCCGCCGTGCGCCCTGAGCATCATGGGATGGACTCCTGCGATGTGGTTGTCGTCGACATTGGGGAACGACCGTGCTCTCCGAAAAACCAATCTAACAAAACTCGCGGCACGACCCGTCGTGCATGATTGCCGTCGGCTCCGCAGAAAACCCGGATGCGGCGGACCGGCTCGGAAACCGCTCGGCCGACCCGTTGAAACTCGATTCGCCACCGATACCGTAATGCTTGCTTTGGAATCGTGTGCCTGGGTTGACCGACCAGCCTTGGAGACACTTGAATTTTTCCGCCGCGCTTCGAGCCGGGGAAGCGCTGTTTTCGTCTTGGAGGCAGGTCTGGCATCCCGGAGTGGCGGGCGGGACACGGCGGCAAGCGCCGGAAGAGGTGCAACTCGCCGGAGTCGGGTTGGGCGGCAGCCGGTGCACCGATTTGGAACCGTACTGAAACGCGGAAACGACACGAGGGGTCGATGCGCACTTCGGCCGTCCGGCGATGCGCACCGGCGTTCCCGGCCATCCGCTGGCGCGGCAACGTTTTTCGGCCTCACCGTCCCGTTCGCCCGTGGCGCACGGGACGGTCGGGCCGTGACGCTAGCGACCCCCC
>CAZTOF010000729.1:0-9196 GCA_964615515.1 uncultured Gemmatimonadaceae bacterium | reverse complement strand
CCCACTGCGCTACGGGCGCGTGGCAGACAGGGGACGACAGCGGCACGAGCCCCCATCGTCCAACGGCTAGGACACCACTCTTTCAAGGTGGAGATAGGGGTTCGATTCCCCTTGGGGGTATGCAGGACCGGTCGGGAGAGGCGACAGCTCGTCCGGGTAAGCGCGGGGCCGTAGCTCAGCTGGGAGAGCGCTGCAATGGCATTGCAGAGGTCAGGGGTTCGAACCCCCTCGGCTCCATTTCGCCGCCTCGAGATCGAGGTCGCGAGGCCGTACGCGCCGTTAGCTCAATTGGCAGAGCAACTGACTCTTAATCAGTAGGTTCGGGGTTCGACTCCCTGACGGCGCATTCCACTAACTCAAATCAATGCATACGTTTACGCATCGTTCTGAGGTAGCAGAAGACTTCGCTCTGCTGATCGTGGCGTCCATATGGCGTCCAACGGCCCCCCCCATTTTTTGAGCGGGCGGACCTCGCCGCCGCGACCGTCGATCAGCGCCCGTGCCCGACCCGACGATGGGTAGGCGTCTGAAACGCTGACGAGATCGCGAGCGCCGCTGCTCCCCAGGTCTCTCCATCTAGACCGAGACGTCGAGAACGACCTTGGGCGGGAGTAGCCCTTGGTCAAGCTCTGCTTCGGGCGCCCTTACCCCATCGATACGAGTGGACGGCACCAAAACGTGGCACACGCACGCCGCCGGGTGTATGCTATTTGTACGCGTGTGGCCTTCGACTCGATCACGCTGACGCTTGGGAGATCCCATGTTTCGATTCGACATTCTTCCCCGCCTCATCCCGGATTTTCACGGCGAAACCCGGGAGGAGGCCCTCGCCGAGGTGGCACGGCGCCGAGCATCGCCCGTTGCTCCCGACGCAGTGACTCGGTTTGACGAGTCGCCGTATGGGGGATACCGCGTCTACACCGTGTCGCTCGAAATCGCCATGGAAATGTTCGTTGACATGGCCGACTCGGGTGTCTTCCCGGGAGAATCCGGTGCCCCGGATCTAGGCTACCGGAAGACCGCAGCCTATCGGTGACTGACGAGACCGGGAGGGACTTGGTCCGCCAAGCAGACACGCCCCACCAACTCGAAATGTGGGGCGAAATGCTGGCTGTCGAGCGCGAGCGGATCGCGAGCAGGGAACGTGCCGTCGACGTGATGCGAGAGGGATTCTCTAAGCTGGACGCAGCCGACGAGCGGCAGTACAACTTCCAGAGCGACAGGCTAAAGCGAGACGACGAGTATCGAAACCGGCACCTCACGCACAGGATACGTTTGACTTGGGTGATCGCCGGTTCAGCCGTTCTTGTCGTAGGCGTGATTCTGTTCATGGCTTTCTGGGGCGGCGACAGCCAGCGGAATCTGGCGGGGGAGTTGACCCGTGACGCGATTGCGGCGGGCGCTTTCATCGGTCTCGGGTTTCTGTTGGGTCGGCGATCTCGCGGCTGAAGCCGAATCGTATTGAGTCGTTCGCACAAGGTCCATCGCGGATCTGCAGTTGGTCTTCGTCCTGCGCTCATTACCACACCGGCCTTCTAGCAACGAGCCGCTGCTATTTAGCTTCGCCCGACGTTTACACATGAGGGTCGGTACGACGCAGGGGCGTTCGCCCACCGCCGGCCAGCTACGGGTGTTTGCGTCGGGCGCGTGTCTTCTAGGAACCGGCCGGATGGTGACGACCGCCATCTGACAATCGTTGTGACGAGAGGTGGTGTCAGGTGGGTGCCGTCGAGGAGTCCGGAACGCTAGGAGGCTCGGCTTCCGTGCCGTTGGCCCACGTTCAGGACACCGCCTGCGGACGGTTCCGACTCCATGAGCTCGATGAACACCTCCGTTCGGTCGAGAGGCGTGCGGGAGGTTTTGCCGACAAGTTCGGTGCGGGGGACTGGGGCCGGCTTGCCGGCATATGGCACGATCTGGGTAAGTTCCAGCCCGCCTTTCAGTCTTACATCCGTCGCGACAGCGGCTTCGACGCCGAAGCTCACTTGGAGGGCTCGGTTCCGGGCCGCGTCGACCACTCCTCGGTAGGGGCGCTACACGCGGTGGCGCACCTAGGGAAGAATGGTGACCGTGGCGCTGCCGTCGGGCGGTTACTCGCTTATGTGATCGCAGGCCACCACGCTGGGCTCCCTGATTGGTGCCAAGCGGATGGCGGTGCCGGGTCTCTAGAGGTGAGGCTGAGGGAGCGTGGTGGCCTCCTAGCGGCGACCACGGCGGTTCCGGCCGCCGTTCCGTTTCTCGCAGGTGAGACACCGCGGCGTGGGCCTCCCTCCCGCGCGTCTCTATCTCTCTGGGTCCGCCTTCTTTTCTCGGCTCTCGTCGATGCCGACTTCCTCGATACCGAGGAGTTCCTAGACCCGGAGCGGGCGGGGGCGCGCTCTGGCTGGAAGGACATCGGGAGTATCGCTAAGGCCTTCGATCGCTTCATGGTGGAGAAGGTACGCGACGACACCAAGGTGAACCGGATCAGAGGTCAGATTCTGAGGTGGTGTCGCGACGCGGCGGGTCGCGAGCCCGGGTTTTTCTCCTTGACCGTTCCGACCGGTGGAGGAAAGACCCTCTCGTCCATGGCATTCGCCCTCCGCCACGCCCTCTGCCATGGGAAGAGACGGATCGTATACGTGATTCCGTACACCAGCATTCTTGAGCAGACGGTCGATGTCTTTCGGGAGGCCCTTGGCGAAGGGGACCCTTGGACCGTAGTCCTGGAGCACCACTCGAACCTCGATCCGGAAAGGGAGACGGTTCGGGGGCGAGTGGCCGCGGAGAACTGGGACGCGCCGATCATCGTGACCACCAGCGTCCAGTTCTTCGAGTCGTTGTTCGCGGCCCGCTCGAGTCGGGCCCGTAAGCTCCACAACCTGGTGGGCAGCGTCGTGGTACTCGACGAGGTTCAGCTCATCAATGCCGACTTCCTCTATCCCATCCTGGATGTCCTACAGTTTCTGGTCGACGAGTTCAGCGTAACGGTGCTCTTGATGACGGCGACGCGGCCCAGTTGGTCGGCAACGGCCGCGGGCGGCGAGGGATTGCAAGGAGTGCGGGAGATCGTCCCGGACCCCGACTCGCTCCATGAGCGACTGCGACGCGTGCGCGTCCGGATTCCGAGACGGCTGGATGAGCCGGAGGGGTGGGATGAGGTCTGCGAACGGATGCTTGCGGAGCCGTCCGCCCTCTGCGTGGTGAACCGTCGGGAGGACGCCCGCGAACTCTTCCTGCGTGTGCGGAGAGAGGATGCGGCAGCCGTCCATCTCTCAGCGCTGATGTGCGGGGCTCATCGCTCTGAGGTGATTTGCAACGTCAAAGAGCGGCTCCGTCGAGGCGAGGACGTGCGGGTGGTCAGCACCCAGTTAGTCGAGGCCGGCGTGGACCTGGATTTCCCTGTCGTCTTCCGGGCGCTGGCCGGCCTCGACTCCGTCGCACAGGCCGCAGGGCGCTGTAACCGCGAGGGACGGCGTGATCGCGGGGAGGTGCACGTCTTCGTACCACCGACTTCGCCGCCGCCAGGGATACTTCGGCAGGCCGCCGACGTGACGCGATCACTCTTGGCGGAGGGTGAAATGGACCCTTTGGCTCCGATCTCCTTCGATCGGTTTTTTCGCCACCTCTACTGGCTTCGCGGGGATCGGTTGGACAGGGAGGGGATCCGGCGGCTCCTGGATCACAAAGGCGAAAGCGAAAGGCTGGAGTACGCCTTCCGGACGGCGGGGTCACGATTCCGCCTCATCGACGACCGGAACCTCGTCAGCGTCGTTGTGCGCTGGCCGAGGCCTGACGGGGATCCCCAAGTGGAATCGGCGCTCCGAGACCTGAGGTATAGCGGGGGAGGCCGGGGCGTCTTCCGGCGTTTGCAACGAGCAGTGGTCAGCGTCAGCCGAAGACATCTCCTTCCTCTTGAGGATGCGGGGGCGGTCGAAAAGATTCACGACCATCTCTACGTTCAGCGGGACACGTCCCTTTACGACGATGTGCTCGGCCTCACCGTCAATCTGGAAACGGCACGAAACCCCGAGGATCTGATTGGATGAGAACCCGGAACAGGGGGGATGGCTACGGAATCTCGGTGCATGTGTGGGGCGAGTATGCGTGCTTCACCCGACCGGAGATGAAGGTGGAGCGGGTCTCTTATGATGTTCCTACGCCGTCCGCAGCCCGAGGCATCCTGGAGTCCATCCTTTGGAAGCCCGCCATCGAGTGGCGGGTCGATACCATCGAGGTCCTGAAGCCGATTCGATGGGCCACTATCCGGCGGAACGAGGTCGGCAGTCAGGGCTCTTGGACGCTGGCCAAGCAAGCCATGAGGCTGGGCAAGCTGGCCGACGGGATCGCCGTGGAGGACGACCGCCAGCAACGCGCCGCGCTGGTACTCCGCGATGTTGCTTACGTCATCCACGCTCAGTTCCTCATGACCGAGCGGGCGGGGGCGGATGACAACGAAGGGAAGTTCCTGGACATGTTCCGGCGGCGGGTGGAGAAGGGTCAGTGCTACCGCCGCCCGTACCTTGGCACGCGAGAGTTCGCCGCTCACTTCGGGCCGGTCCCTGACGAGTACGACACCATCTCGGGGGTGCGGGATCTGGGTTGGTTGTTCTACGACTTCGACTACTCGACCACTCCGCCGGGTGACCGGTTCTTCAGGGCCGAGCTCCGGGACGGCAGGGTCGAGGTTCCGCCCCCGGGGTCCCTGGCGGTGCGTTCGTGATTCTCCAGGCGCTAGCCGACTACTACGAACGGAAGCGGGCGGCCGACCCTAGCGCGACCCCCGAGTGGGGTTTCGAACACCGAGAGATCCCTTTCGTCATCGTCCTCTCCGAGGAGGGCGAGTTCCTCAACATCGAGGACACGCGCGACACGACGGCGGCGAGAAAGAAGGGGAGGAGATTCCTAGTACCAGAGGCGGAGAAACGGACGAGCGCGATCCGCGCCAACCTCCTGTGGGACAAGCCCGACTACGCGCTCGGATTCGTCGCGAAGAGGAAGGGGGCCGAGCGCGTGCGGAAACAGCATCGGGCGTTCGGCGAGCGGATCGAGGACGTCTTCGGGCCGGACCCTGCAGACATTGGGCTTCGGGCCCTGCTGGCTTTCCTCCAGGCAGACAAGCCCGATGCCGTCTGGACTCACCCGACGTGGCCTGAAGTGGAATCCACCACCGGAGCGTACATCGGCTTCCGCCTATCTGGAGAAACCCGCCTCATCTGCGAACGACCGGAGGTGGTGAAGGGCATCCGGTCGGCAGTCGCTTCGGACGGCGCCACTTTCGCTCAATGCTTGGTCACCGGCGAGGAAGGTCCGATCGCCACCCTCCACCCCGCGATCAAAGGTGTCTGGGGAGCCCAGCCGTCGGGGGCCAACATCGTCTCCTTCAATCTCGGTGCCTTCCAGACCCACGGCCGTGAACAGGGCGCCAACGCTCCCGTCTCGGAGGAGGCGGCGTTCGCCTATACGACTGCTCTCAACCTCCTCCTTCACCGCGACAGCCCCACCAACGCCCATGTGAGTGACACCTCCGTCGTGTTTTGGGCGGAGAAAGAAAACGAGATCCGGAACCTGGCAGGTGCCCTTTTCCGCGACGACCAGAAGGTCCTAGACGACCCGGATCGGGGTGTGGATCGGCTGAAGGCCGTCTACGCCGCCCCCGCGCAGGGCGCGCCGCCCAGGGGAGGCAGTGGGGAGCAGTTCTACGTTCTCGGTTTAGCTCCCAACGCAGCGCGCCTTGCCATCCGTTTTTGGCGGCCCACCACCGTGGAGGGCTTCGCCGGGGCCGTCCTCCGACATTTCCAAGACGTAGAGGTGGTTCGGCCACCCTGGGCCGCGCGATATCCCTCCGTAGCGGCGCTTCTCCGCTCGACAGCGGTCCTGGGCAAGGACGGCAACATTCCACCCAACTTGGCTGGGGCAGTCGTTGATGCCATCCTCACCGAACAGCCATATCCGCGGCATCTACTCATCGCCGCAGTTCAAAGGGTCCGGGCCGAGCGAGACGTGAGCCCGGACCGCGCCGCCGTCATCAAGGGTTGCCTAGTCCGGGCGGCCCGCCATTCCGCTAACGGTTCGGAGGTCAGCGTGGCTCTCGACGAAGGAAACGACAACGTGGGCTACCGCCTAGGACGCCTGTTCGCTGTCTTGGAGCGCGTCCAGGCCCGGGCCAATCCCGGGATCCAAGCGGGAATCCGCGAGCGCTACTACGGTGCCGCCTCCGCTACGCCCACGGCGATCTTTCCTACGCTAATGAAGCTCAAGAACCACCATCTGGCCAAGATCGAGAACCCGGGGGCGGTCGTGAACCTTGAGCGACTTCTGGGTTCCATTCTCGACGACGTAAAGAACTTCCCGGCCGTCCTCTCGCTGCCCGACCAGGGTCGCTTCGCGCTCGGCTACTACCATCAGCGGCAGTCCTTCTTCACGAAATCCAGTGAGGCTGCGGAGGTCTCCCATGCCTGATTCTGCTTCCGTGCGATCCGACTTCGTCCTCCTTTTCGATGTGATGGACGGAAACCCCAATGGTGACCCCGACGCCGGGAATCTTCCCCGGGTCGATCCCGAGACGGGCGAGGGGATCGTCACCGACGTGTGTCTGAAGAGAAAGGTCCGCAACTTCGTGGAGCTGGCGACGGGAGGTGAGCCACCGAACGCCATCTACGTAAAGGAAAAGACTGTCCTCAATCGCAGGCACCAGGAGGCTTACGAGGCGCTATCTCGGGACCCGGACAGCTCTTCCGGCGAGGACGTTGAAGTGGTCCGCCGTTACATGTGCGACAACTACTTCGACATTCGGACGTTCGGCGCTGTCATGAGCACGGGTGTGAACGCCGGTCAAGTCCGAGGCCCCGTTCAACTCACATTCGGCCGGAGCGTGGGGCCGATCGTTTCCTTCGACCACTCCATCACCCGCATGGCCGTGACGAACGAGCGGGATCTCGCGAAGGAGAGGACCATGGGCCGGAAGAGCACGGTACCGTATGGGCTCTATCGGGCCCACGGTTTCATCTCTGCGGCTTTGGCTCGGGACACCGGATTCTCCGATGAGGACCTGGATCTCCTGTTTCGCGCCCTCGCCGAGATGTTCGAGCACGACCGGTCTGCCGCGCGCGGGATGATGAGCACGAGGGGCCTCTACGTGTTCGAGCACGAGAGCGAGCTCGGCTCGGCACCGGCTCACGCTCTGTTTGATCGGGTTAGCATCGTTCGCCGAGTCGAAGCGCCGAGGAGCTTCTCGGACTTCGAGGTCCGTGTGGGAGAAGACGATCTGCCGCAGGGCGTGACGTTGTGCCGCGTCATGGGATGACGTGTACACGGACGACGAACTCATCCCCCTAAGCGCCCTCCAGCACCTCCTGTTCTGCGAGCGTCAGTGCGCCCTCATCCATCAGGAGCAGACTTGGGCGGACAATCACCTCACGGTGGAGGGGACTCGCATGCACCGAAGGGCCGACTTCGGGGAGGACGAGACGCGAAGGGACTTGCTCATCGTGCGAGGTCTTCCGATACGTTCAGCGAGGCTGGGCCTGTCGGGAAGGGCCGATGTGGTCGAGTTCCGGCAGATCGAGCGCGAATCGGGTGTCGCGCTCGACGGGCGGGAAGGACGTTGGTCGCCAACACCGCTCGAGTATAAGCGCGGCCGCCCAAAGCGGCACCGCGCGGATGAGGTACAGCTTTGCGCGCAGGCACTGTGCTTGGAGGAGATGTTCGACGTGCGTGTGTCCTACGGTGAGCTGTTCTATGGGGCCAGGAAGCGCCGGAGCAAGGTGGTCTTTGACGAAGAACTCCGCCGCGCCACCGCAGAGGCTTCGGCAAGGCTTCACGCTCTCCTCGCGAATGCTGCTCCGCCTCGGCCCGAATATCAGTCCTGCAAGTGCGACCAATGTTCGTTGATCTCGGTCTGTCTGCCGAAGGCGCCGTCCGATACTCGGGCGTACATGAAACGAGCGCTGGCGACACCAACATCTCTCCACCCAGAACGTGGGAGCTAGGGCGTAGGTTAGCAGGGCTGTCTACCCGATCACCGACCCCAACGCCAAGATCCGCGCCGTGAGGAACCTGACCGATGACAGCAATTGCTTCGGGAGTGACGAGTGGCTTCATCGCGAAGGATTCGGCGGGGCGAAACGGGATTGTAGCACCGTGAGACTGGAGGTCACATGGTCATCGCGTTCGGCCGCGGGGCGGGCCTTGGGGGAGCAGAAGTTCGAGTGCATCCGTCGATTCGGGCCGACTGACGCCCGCAGGGGGTTACGGCTACTGGCCCTGCCCGGAATCGTCGTGACTCTCAACGCTGTCCGGTCGAACCCTCGAATCCGTCTACTCCCACGCCGGCAGCCATGAAGCGCCATCTCAACACGCTGTTCGTCACCACAGATGATTCCTACCTGTCGAAGGAGGGGGAGAGCATCGTGGTGAAGCGGGAGGGGAAGAAGGTGCTCCAGGTACCTGCGTTAACTCTCGATGGACTGGTATGCATCGGGAGGAGCTATGTCAGCACTCCGCTGCTTCGCCTCTGTGCAGAGAAGGGGCTCACGGTCTCGCTCTTTTCGTCCTCGGGCCGGATCATCGGGCGGTTCGAGGGCCCCGCCACGGGAAACGTGCTTCTCCGGCGCGATCAGCACCGGCTCTCGCTGGATCCAGCCGCCCGGCTTGCCATCGCCGCACGCTTCGTGTTCGGCAAGGTAGCTAATAGCCGAACGGTCATCCGCCGGGGAGCCCGAGATCACGGGGATCCTCAAGGACGGCTAGGCGAAGCCGCCGACGTGCTGGGGCGCGTACTTCGTAAGGTGGAGCATGCCCGAGACTTGGACGAACTCCGGGGGATGGAAGGGGAGGTTGGGCGCGTCTACTTCCGGACTTTCGACAGCCTCATCACGCGCAGCGACCCGGAGTTCGGGTTCCGACGTCGATCGCGGCGCCCCCCGCAGGATCGGACCAACGCCTTGCTCTCGTTCGCGTATGGAATGCTACGTCATGACGTGCGTTCGGCCTGCGAAGGCGTGGGCCTTGATCCCCAGGTTGGTTTCCTCCACGCTGATCGACCGGGACGGGCGAGCTTGGCCCTCGACCTTATGGAGGAGTTCCGGGCACCGCTGGCGGACCGAGCCGTGCTGACGGTCATCAATCGAAGACAGGTGTCAGGCGCGGACTTCCAGGCGCGCCCGGGCGGGGCCGTGCACATGAGGGAGGCCGCGCGAAAGGCGCTAATCGTGAC
>CAZTOF010000728.1:0-4206 GCA_964615515.1 uncultured Gemmatimonadaceae bacterium | reverse complement strand
GGACGGGGGTGGGCGGGGCGCAGACAAGAAGGAGTGTCGCGAGCGCGGCGATCTGGGCGATTCTCTTCATCGATGGCATCAGGATAGGCCTCGTCGCGAGTATCCCATTCCGGGTTCAAGACATGTCCGGCAGCCCAGGTTCATGCAAATGCGCAGACTCCAGCGGGACCCGGGAGCACGGTGGCCAGGAGTATTGACTTGACAGTTTGCGCACTTCCCAACTCAGTTCTCCAGAGCCACGGCCACGCTTCTCCGAAGTGCCAATATGTACGAGGTCAGCCAATCGTGGGCGGTGGTAAGGCGTCCTGTGATCAGGTCGCGGTCGTAGAAGCTCATTTCTCCCAGGTACGTACCTTCCAGTATCGTGTCTCCTGCGTCGAAGTAGAATATCAGGTCAACGTTGGGGTCGTCGAACGTTCCTCCGAAACGGCCCCGGAGCGTCAGAACCTCACCAGTGACGACTACGTTCCCGGTAACCGGATCGTAACCCCTCACGATGCTGTCAAGGTACGTGTTGCGCCGAATGGTCAGGTCCACTTGCGATTCGCCACCCTGGTCCGCGATCTCCCCCGCCCAGGACCCCTCGAGGAATCGAGGTTCGTCCTCGCCACAGCCAAGGAGCAACGCGACCAGGAGCGTCGACAGTTTGTGCATTTTCGGTTGCCTTTCCCGTAGAACCTTCGGGGCGTGTCCCCACAGCTCCCCGTTGCGAGTCCCCGGCGAATCGCGCCTTCCAAGGTAACCCCCGCGAGCCGTATCCGTCAAGGAGTTTTTGAGTTGAGTACCATATCGAAGTCATGTGCAAGCGCACCACCGATCCAATAGCGCCGCGTCATCGTCGCGTGGGAAGTCGCGGAAAGCTCAATGCCCCGCACCCCTGCACGGGTTGACCGCCCGGCGGCCCACGGCCCTGGCCAACAACATCCAATCGCGCGGCACCTTGCCTCGCACATAGTCCGAAGGGGTGAGGCCATAGTCGTCGGGCGCCGCGGGATCGGCACCGAGCTGAAGAAGCAGTTGGTACTTCTCCGGAATCCGGGCTACCTGATGCAGCGGAGTGCGCCCCCCCTTGCCGCGCGCCTGCAAGTCCGCGCCGGCCTGCACCAGCATTTCCAGAATCGCCGGGGACGGTCCGCGCGATGCAGCGCCGTGAAGGGGTGTCGCGCCGTCCTCCAAGCGCGCGTTCACCTCCGCCCCCCGGTCCAGCAACGCGACAATGACGTCCGGGCCGCTGTTCGCCGAGACGGCTCTGTGAAGCGGCGTCCGTCCCCCACCCGCTCGCAGATTCGGGTCGGCCCCGGCACCTGTCAGAATGGAGATCAGCGCCGGACCGCAGGCCCGGGCCGCCGCCAGGTGCAGCGGAGTTCCCGCCAGCCCTCCCGCGTTCACATCCGCCCCCGCCTCGGCCAGAGCGGCAGCCACGGCGGGATTCGGGTTCGCCGTCGCCTCGTGCAGGGGGGTGTAGTCCCGAAAGTCCCAGTGATTCACTTCCCACACCCGGGATTCCACCTCCGCCCCCGCCTCCAGCAGGGCCGACACGATCGCGGGCACGGTATTGTGCCGTGCCGCCAGGTGCAAGGGCGTATAGTCCTGGTTGTCACGCGCGTTGACGTCCGCGCCCGCCCGGACCATGGCGGAAATTACCGCCGGGTCGCGAGTGAATCTCGATGCGTGGTGGAGTGGCGTGGCGCCGCCGCCGGCCCTGGTGGCATCGGCGCCCTGGCGCATGCAGCCGGCAACGACATCGGCTCCGGCAAGGCGGAAGAAGACCGGGGTGTTCCATCTCCCGCAATTCGTGGGATCCGGAACCTCGCCACTGTCGTCCGGGAGCGTCGGATCGGCCCCCAGCCGGATCAACGTGTCGAAGACATCGGGCCTTCCGGCACGCAAGGCATCGTGCAACGGGGTCCGGCCGCGCTCGTCGCGTGAATCCACGATCGCTCCGGCGCCGACGAGGAGCGAAACCAGCTTCACGGGATCCTGTCTCACGACCACCGCCCCATGCAGGGGCGTCCGGCCGGGTCCGGTGGCCGCGTTCACATCAGCCCCGGCTTCGAGGAGCGCGGTTGCCACGCCGAGCCGTCCGGCGGTCACGGCCAGATGGAGGGATGTCGCGCCGTCGTCGTTGCGCGCGTTCACCTCGGCCCCCGCCTCCAGGAGCGCAGCCACCATTTCGGACCGTCCCCCCTCCGAGGCATGGTGGAGAGGGGTTTTTCCCTCGCCATCCCGGGCGTTCACATCCGCGCCCGAATCGATGCACTCCCGGAGGGTCTCCGCCGTTGCTGTGGCGAGGAAGCTCCTGCCGGGTAGCTCGCAGGCGGCGGGACTTGGGGTTAGGTCCGCAGTTTCCAGTGTCTCCGGGTCCGCCCCCAGTTCCAGGAGTTCGTCGACGACCCACCCGTTGTTGGCCCGCAACGCCAACTGCATCGGTGTCCGGCCCTCGTCGTTGCGCGCGCTCATGTCGGCGCCGGCACGCACGAGAGAAGCGGCGATCGGCCCCGCATAACCGCGAATGGACCTGGCCCGAAGGTGCAGCGGTGTGTCCCCGGCCGGGTTGCGGGCGTGTACGTCCGCGCCCGCCGCCAGAAGCACGTCGACGAGGGCACTGTCGCCTGCAGCCGCGCGATGCAGGAGCGTGTTGCCCGCAGTGTCCCGCGCGTTCACGTCGGCACCGGCCTCCAGGAGCGGGGCGAGGGCGCGATTCAGGAAGTGCCGGGAAGGATCAAGCCAAAAGGGGGGAGGGAGTGGGCTCACCCGCTGGAGCGGAGTCAAGCCGGCGTGGTCCCGCGCGTCCGGGTCCGCACCGGCCTCGAGCAGGAATTGAGCCACAGCGGCACTCTTGCCCGCGTTCAACGCACTGTGAAGAGCGGTTGCACCCCCGAGATCTCGCGCTCCCACATCCACCCCGGCGGCGAGCAGGACTGCCAGGACATCGGGGCCGGTGCCGGCCCCGGCCGCCGCATGCAGAGCGGACTGCCCCCCGGGCCCACGGGCCTGCGCGTCCGCTCCGGCTTCGAGCAGGGCCCGGACGAGAGCGCCATTGTCGCCCTGAACTGCCAGAAGCAGCGGAGTTCGGCCTTCGTCGTCGCGCGCATTGGGGTCGGCCCCGGACTCGAGAAGCCTGCCTGCGAGCCGAAGCGCGTTGGGCTTGTCCGGCCCGGATGCCACGAAATGCAATGCTGTCCGACCGGAGCTGTCCCGCGCGCGCACATCTGCTCCCGCGCCAAGCAGCAAGTCGAGAACAGCCGGCTCGGGCAACGGCCTGTTCGGATTATCATTGTACCATTCCGGCCAGATCAGCGGCGTCGCACCGTCGTCGCCGTTCGCCGCGTTCACATCCGCGCCGGTCTCCAGGAGGAGCGCAACGACCTGGGGGTTGCCTCGGCGAACCGCGTGGTACAGCAAGGTGCGGTTCGCGTCGTCGCGTGCGTTGACGTCCGCTCCCCACTCGACGAGCACGGTCGCCGCGGCCGTCCGACCCTGCGAGGCCGCCAGCATCAGCGGAGTCGCGCCGCCAACCCGGCGCGCATCGATCTCCGCTCCCGCTTCGAGGAGCAGGGCCACGCCGGCTCCGTCGCCGTACACTGCCGCATAGTGCAACGGGGTGTACCCCTCTTCGATATTGCCACGGACACCGCTGCGAAGGCGGGCGTTCACGTCAGCGCCCGCCTCGATGCAGCGTGTCACCGCCTCGGCGGTGGCCGCCCCGGCGAACTCACGCGAGTTCCAGTATTCGCAGTGCGAGGGATCGGCGACCCCGCCGCATCGGTCGCGCGCCAGCGGGTCCGCGCCGGAGGCCAGCAGCGTGTGGGCCGCGGCGGGGTTGTAGCGGGCCGAATGCAACGGTGTGCGGTCGCCGGCGTCCCGCGCGTTCACCTCGGCGCCCGCCTCGATCAGGGCGGTGACGAAGGCGAGTTTCCCGGGAGACGCGGCGGCGACGTGAAGCGGGGTCGTCCCGCCCGAATCCGGCGCGTTCACGTCGGCGCCGCCCTCCAGCAAGGCGATGACGACTTCGAGATCCCCGGTCTCTACCAGCGCAACGTGCAGGGGCGTGCGGTCGCCGCCGCTCCGTGCGTTGACATCCGCCCCGTTCCGGAGGCAGGACCTGACAGCGTCGGCGTCGGCACTGCGGAAGAAGAGGGAGAATTCGCCCGATTCCCAGTCCGCGCAGTCCGGCGGGCCGGGCTCGGGGGGAGGGGGAGGCTG
>CAZTOF010000727.1:0-3113 GCA_964615515.1 uncultured Gemmatimonadaceae bacterium | reverse complement strand
TGATCGTCTGCCAGGCGATCAGCATGGCCATGACCGTCGTCTTCCCCGCGCCCGTGGCCATCTTGAGCGCGAGGCGCGAGAGACCCGGATTCGCGGCGTGACTGACCTCCTCCAGACCGCGGAGCAGGCCCACAATCGCCTTCGCGCGACTCCTCGGGGCCACCTCGGCGAGCCAGATCGCGGTCTCGGCCGCCTCCACCTGGCAGAAGAACGGACGGATGCCGCTGAACTTGTGGGACCGCCAGTGCCGAAGGAGCCGCGCGGTGGTCGGCGTCACCCCCCAGTCGTTCGGACCCGGAATGTCGCGCCACCGGTCCACGTGGCGGCGGACGGTGTTGATCCGGGCGGTGAGGTACTGCTCGCCGTCGGTCGAGAGCTCGTCGTGCCGGTCGATCCTGAGCCGCTCCTGGGCGGTGCCGGCGCCGTGCTGCTGCGCCGACGGGAAGGGCGTGACGAACTCCGCGGGGCGGCGCCCGTCGAGGATCCGGTGGGTCGGTTGGCCCTCGGCGTCAAGCTCCCAGTGTCGGCGTGGATACTCGTAGGGGTTGTTCAGAATCGGGCGCTCGAAGAAGCGCTTGACCGAGGAAGCCGTGGGGGATCCGTTGGAGTCGGCGGACACGGTGACTTGACTCCTTGGCGGTGGACGGTAGTGGGTTGGCGAAGCCCATACGATAACACTCTGACCGATATGTAAACTACGATTTACATAATGTAATCCATGCTTGTCATGTCGGTGGCGTAGGCGCCCCAGTCCGGCAGCGCGCGGACCAAAGCGGCCAGAGCACCGACAGCGGCCCGAGCACCGATCCTTGATTGCACTGCAATCACACCCTAGTTTCTCCGCATCTTCCGCACCATCATGGAGACACCGGCCAATGGCGAGCATCACAGTCCGCAATCTCGACGACGACGTAAAGACGCGCCTTCGCGTACGCGCCGCCGAGCACAACCGTTCGATGGAGGAGGAAGTGCGCATCATCCTGCGTGACGCCGTGACCGGCCGTCGCGCCGGTCCCAGGGATCTCGTGGCTTTCACCCGCCGGTGCTTTGCGTCTGTCGGCGGCGTCGAGCTCCAACTCCCCCCGCGCGGACCGATGCGATAACCGCCGGACTTCTCGTGAGCGGTTCGCCGCGATGGCCCGCGCAGCTCAGTCGCCGCGCCCGACCTCGTGCCGGATGACCTCCAGCGCGCCGCGCTCCTCCGACCCCGCGAGTTCGGCCAGACCCCGGTCCAGGGTGGCGAGCGCGCCGCCCCGTCTGAGCGCCAGCGCCAGCAGGTGCGCGTCGGTGACCTGGCGGTAGCCCGCGACCCGCGCGAACGGCGTCGCGGCGGAGTCGGCGGGCGACACGTCGTCGGCCCAGAAGACGTGGCCCTCGAGCCGGCGCATCCGTCGCAGCAGCGCGATGGCCTCGGTCGGCGTGGACGCTCCGGGAATGGCGCGGCGGTTGCTCGACACCCTCACGAACCCGGACTCCGTGAGCGGGCAGGTGGCCCACCCGTCCCGCCGATGCGCCCGGAACCACCGGTGCGCAAGACCGTGATGGACGTGATTCGGCCACGCGAGCGCGACGAGAACGTTCACGTCCAGGAGTCTGGTCAAGCGTCCTCCAGCGCGTCGCGGACCATGTCGGGCGTCAGCGGCGGCGCGTCGGAATCCACGTCGAAGACGGGGAAGCCGTCGCCGCGGGTCGCGGACTCGCGGGGCAGGAGTGCGGTGCGCACCAGCGTGGACACGACGGCGCCCAGGCTCTCTCCGCGCTCCCTGGCGATGCTCCTGACCGCGTGATGGATGTCGGGGTCGAGTGTCAGCGTGGTTCTCATGGTGTGACATCATGACATCACCGCATCATGATGTCAACGCATCACTCCGACCTACCCCCCCGCCGGCTTCCGATAATCCAGCGGCGGATCCCGGTCCCCCCCGGCACCCAGGTGGCGGTCGACTCCGATGAAACCGGGCGTTACCCTTTGCGTAGGTGCGGACGCGGGTCGGCGGGACTCCCCGGCGAGGCGGTCTCCCGCTCGGACGGGCTCGGCCTCGCGTGTTCGCAAAGCGAGTGGAAGGGAAAACCGCCATGAAGAAGAGTTCCATCGCTTCCCCTGTCGCCCGCTTCGGGACGATCATGCCGCTGTTGGCGGCAGCGTGCGCAACGGAACCGGAAACGGGTGGGGTGTGCGACCGGACACCGGGGGTTCGGGATGAGATCGTGCGGGTCACGGGCGCGCCCGACTGCGGCGCGGTCACGCCCGCCGACCTGGCCGGGATTGCCAGTCTGGACCTGCTCGGTCTCCGCGGCCTGAGTGCCGGGGACCTGGCCGGTCTGACCGGGCTGGAAACCCTGAGCCTGGTCGGCTACCTCTCGGCGACGCTTCCGGAAGGGGTGTTTTCCGGCCTCACGAGCCTACTCGGACTATCCGTGTTCGACACCGAGTTGGAGACGCTACCGGCGGGAGTGTTCTCTGGCCTCACGAGCCTGCAGGGACTGTCGATAAGGGCAAACGACGAGCTGGCGACGCTTCCGGCGGGGGTGTTCTCCGGGCTCGCGAGCCTGCGGCGTCTGACCCTGATGCACAACTTCGAGTTGGAGACGCTTCCGGCGGAGGTGTTCTCCGCACTTGCGAGCCTGCGGAATCTCCGCCTGACGGAGAACGTGTTGGCGTCGCTCCCCGAGGGAGTATTCTCCGGCCTCGAGGGCCTCGAACGGCTGGACCTTCGGAACAACCCCGGAGCGCCGTTCGAGCTTGCACTTCGGTTCGAGAGAACCGACGGGACCGGTACGGATGCCTCACCCGCGTCGGTGCGGCTCGTCCTTGCCGAGCGGGCGCCGGCAACCATTGTGGCACCCCTGTCGGTGGAAGGCGGCGGGGCATCTTCCAGTGCGGCTCTGTTGCCGGCCGGAAGCACTGAGGGCCCAACTTTCACGGTGGTGCAGCACACGGCCGGGCGGCCCACCATTGTCCGGGCGAGTAGCGTCCCCTCATTGACCTTCGGCGGCCTGTCGCTCGTGGCTCCTAGCGACCTGGTGCTCTTCAGCTCCGGGGTGGGACGCCCGTAACGCGACAGTCCCCCGAGGACCGCTACCGCCGTCCCCCCGCCGGCCTCCGATAGTCC
>CAZTOF010000726.1:0-4729 GCA_964615515.1 uncultured Gemmatimonadaceae bacterium | reverse complement strand
TTGCGAATTGGCGTGGCTGCAACCGCTTGTCGATGCACAAAGATAACGGGTTGTGCCTCCGATTTCCAGCGAAACGGACCCGCCCCGGCGTCCGTATCTCATTGCCCGCAAACGAGTTGCGAGTTTACGGACGGAAACTAGGTAGTGCCCCCCGCTGCCCCGGAGGACATGGTCGAATCCCATGGCCATGACCAGGTACAACGCCCAGACGGCCAGAAAGAACCCCACGCCGCCCGAGAACTTCCCCCACACGTACTCCCGCGGGGTGAGGCGGGTCGAATTGAAGACCTCCACGATACGCAGTTCGATGTCCCGGATGACCACCAGGCCCAATGTCATCGCCAGGAACCACGGGGCGGTCAGCACGAGTACCGTCCCTTGGCGCAGGCCCTGGCTGACGGCCGAAGTGTTGAACGGGAATATGCCGGTGAGCAGGATCTCGGTGGTGTAGTGGTGTACCGGTTTCGACGAATCGCTCCAGGCCATCATCCCCAGCAGCGCGAGGAGGAGCCAGAAGACGGGGTGGCGCGGGCCGGCCCGGAACTCGCGCCGGGCGACCTCCCACCACCTTGTGAAACTGTTCACAAGTTGGACTCAATCGCTGATCCGGCATTCGAGGGGTCCACATGAGCCGCAGTCACGGTCCCGACCCGATCACCCACACCACTTCATCCTTCATCACCCTCGCGAAGCGGCCCCCGCGCTCCATCAGCGCCTGCCATTCATCCACGGTGAAGACCAGGAGATCGGTTGGAACGGGCAGGCGCTCGTACGGCCAGTCGCGATTGCGCTCCATACGTGGTAGATCACTGCGCTCCACGACCGCAACCAGGTCGAGGTCGCTCCCGAAGCCGGTGTCCCCCCGGGCATGGGAACCGAAATATCCCAGCGCGACCAACTCGGACCTGGCTCGTCGCCGGCGTGCTGCCCAGACCCGGAGTTCCGCCAGGACGAGGTCAGGCGTCGGCCAGAGCTTTACGGACGAAGTCGATGATCGCGCGGGCATGGTCCAGAGCCTGGGAGCTGTGAAGGGATCCGTAGTGTTCGTATGCCGGACCCTCGACGTGACCGTTCGGATACCGGGCGGGCACGTAATAGTTGTCGAGTATCCTGGCACGGTCGATCAGTTCCGCGGGCGGAGGGGTCGGCAACTGGTTCAGGAGTCTCGCAGTCACGTGGCCCCATGCTTCCCGTCCCATCGCCAGATGGAGTGACTTGACCGCCTTCTCCGCCGCCTGGTGAGATGCGAAGCAGGACCAATCGTGGCGGCCATCGCGGTGAGACGCGGTAGCCTGGCCGAGGTCATGCTCGGCCTGGGCCAGCCAGTCTCGCCATCGGTTCGGCATATGGGTCGGGCTCCTGTCGGGCGGTGATGGTACACAATGGATGATATTTGGCGCTCCCGCCAGAATCGCCTCCGGTTCACGCAGAACCGGCCTCGACCTCGACCTCGAAAACCCCGCGCGCCTCGACCGTCTTTCCGACGCGCGCGGCTACCTCGGCGAAGTCGTCCGTCACCGACTCGTATTCCTCGACCCGGAGGTGGGCCGACGCGTCTGCCATGATCGATCCGAACGCGGGCAGGTATTCGGCGGCCCCCTCGTACCGGGGCCGCAACTCGGCCCGAACAGAGTCGGCTTCGGCATCGGGCAGTCCATGAATCGGCAACCTCCTGTCGATGTCCGCCTCGATATCGGCCTGAGTCGGCGCCCGCCGCACGAGGTCATGTCTGACGATCCGCTCCAGCGAGCCGTCCCTCGCCATCCCGAAGCTGGACGACAGTCCACCCTCTGGAGCATGGACGGCCATAATCGTGCTGTTCACCGCGGCAGCGTCGGGCCAGAAACGGGCGCCAACATCCTCCAGCCGGAAGGTTCTGCCGTAGTTTCCGTCCGCGTCGAAGACCGACATCCCCATGCGAGGTGCGCTCCAGGCGACGATGGAGTCACCCGGCCACCGGTCGGCACTGGTACGGTAGTTGAACTCCCCGGGTCCCTCGCCCTGCCCTCCCCAAGTGGCCAGGCGGATACCCGCGGCGTCGAGCACCCTCAGCTCGTACGTCCCGGTGTTTACCACGACGATCCGCCCGTCGGGCAGCTTCGTGGCATCGGCGAAGCCCCCCCGGCTGCGCCGGTGTGTTGCGATGGCCAGAGTGTCGGACTGTCGTCGCGCGCGACGACAGTCCGACACTCTCCCTTGGCGTGGACGGTCGGGCCGGAGAGCGGACGCCACCCTTGCTCGGTACTCGAAGTACCGTCCAGCACATATCTTACGGGCCCCATCCCGACATCGACAAGGGGTCGGCGAGTTGTTGGCACGGCAATTGCTTGAGTAGGTTGCTGCGAACGACGCTCCACACCCTCCAACGCTAACAGGAGACCCAGTATGACCAGCATTGCCAGAACCGCCTCGTTTCTTGTCCTCACCATCTTCCTCGCCGTGCCCGGCTTCGCGGGCACCGCATCACCAGAGCGCAGCGGAGCGGCAGCTCGCTTAGCCACCCTGCTTGACTACAACGTGTCCTTGTGTAATACGAACTGCGAGCTGGGAGGGTGCTCCAGAGGAAAACACTCAAATGAACTGAGAATGGAGGAAGGCAACGATGGCGGGAAGGCTCACGGGTCCTGCGAACCAGGTCATTGCGCCGAGACCAAGGGGGAACATGTTCACAAATGTGAATCATCGTCAATGGCCCAGCTCCTTTCACCCGAGGCGCTGGAAGACATGCTTGATCTCATTCCCCGAATCCCGACTCAGGAGCTGCTGGCGATGGATCGTGTGGAGCCCAATCTGCTATTCAATGGTAACCGCAGAGCCGTGCAAGTGCTGGGTTGTAACGGTCTGGTCTTGGCTTCGGTGGAACTGACTGCGGCCCAGGCAATTGCGTTCGACTTGCTGCTGGACTGACGACGGGCTACGATTACCGGTTCAATGTTCCATGCGACGACGATTGGATAATCGTGTTGGCGAATTTCAGCGACAGTCTCTTGCTGCGGGTCCTGTCAGTAGCGTGGGGATTCCTCGTAGCGATGGTGCCCGGGTTACCCGCTGCCCCCCAGGAGATCAGCAACTGGCGGGACTTCCAGTATTGTGACGACTGCCCCCTGAAGGTCCGGGAGGTGGTACGGTTTGGCGATGCCACCGGTCCCGGAATGATCGAGAGTGACCTGCTGGTGGTTAGGTGGGGTCCCAACGTCGGCTATCTCATGTTGGAGGAGAGGAGTTCAACCGTGAAGGTATTCGGCGAGAACGGCCGATTCCAACGCTCGATCGGTCGGTCCGGCGAAGGGCCGGGAGAATTCGGAATCGGGGCTGACGCGCATGAAGTGGAAGGGGAAATCGTGGTCCTGGACGTGAGGAGTCGGCGGTGGCTTTTCTTCACCACTTCTGGAGAATACATCCGAGAGAGGGCGTACGGACTTACAGCGGGACCTTTTGTGCCGGTTGGTGACAACCACGTTGTGGTGGTCTCCATTGACCGGCGACCGGACGTAGTCGGTTTTCCGCTTCACCTCGTCGATCTTACGGATGGTAGACCATCGCTCCATTTTGGGACAAGTAGCTCCGACTGGGTCGCTACCGCCCCTTACTCAACGGCCGTACTTGGCGGGGTGCTCAATCCGCCGGGGTCAGTATGGTGGGGCCGCTTGGGGAGCCCCGCGGTCCAGAAGTGGTCTCTCGACGGGAAGCTGTTGAGGGCAATCGAGGGGGAACTTCCGTGGTTTCCGGCCGTCCCAAGGGGGGATGAGTGGAGGTCCTACGAGGAACCCCAGGCAACTCTATTCGTGGACGTGGCTGTTGATGCCGAGGAGCGTCTGTGGATGCTCACTTACGTGCCGGATCCCCAATGGAAAGCGGGCGACTATGCGGTTGGCGAGAGACCTGATTCCGACCGCTACCGCGACATGCGCCTCGATATCTTTGATCTGGCCAGTCGACAGCACTTAGGTCGACATATATGGGATTCAGGAAGGGCAGTCCTCTTTGACCATGGCGGCAAACCAGCCGTCGCTGTGCTAGAGTACCACAAGGACCTGATTCCCAAGGTCGCCGTCTACATGGCTGTCTGGAATTGAGCCAACGTGACCGTTCGGATACCGGGCGGGCACGTAATAGTTGTCGAGTATCCTGCCACGGTCGATCAGTTCCGCGGGCGGAGGGGTCGGCATGCCCGGCCCGGGCCAGCCAGTCTCGCCATCGGTTCGGCATATGGGTCGGGCTCCTGTCGGGCGGTGATGGTTCCTGACGGTAACTTCGCAATCGGTGGGCTGCCGGATCGAAGTGACGCTACGGGCCTGCGAGGTCGAGATCGAGCGCGCTAAGAGGGGTGGACTAAGTGACGCTTGCTCGCCGGAGGCTCCGCGAGCCTGACTTCCATCGTGCTCTCCCGAGCCCGCCGTTCGGTCGCTCCCGCCAACATGTAGCTGGCCCCCAGCTTCTTCAAGGCGTCGGCATAGGCCTGGTCGACGTCCGGGACGATCTCGTCCAGGTCCTGTGGCACTCGTGCCTCGATGTTCACGACGGTCTTGTCGAGCTTGACCTGACCGGCCGGATCCGTCTGAAAAACCGAGTGCCAGGACGGCTCTCGGTAGGTATAGCGCCGACAGAAGACGCGCTCACCTACCGTGACGAACATGAGTGTGATGAACCGGTGGGTATACCCTGCCCGGATTTCGTGCTTCAGGGAATTGTCAACCAGGTCGGCCAACTCGCGCTGAGTCTTCGGGTG
>CAZTOF010000725.1:0-9037 GCA_964615515.1 uncultured Gemmatimonadaceae bacterium | reverse complement strand
GATGAGGGTGAGGCCGGTGGGGAGCAGAAGTCCGGGTGTCATTCGATGCCTACCTGATCGTGAGAGTGGTCAAGTGGCCCTCGATGCTCCGCCGACTGAACGCCGCGGGGGTTTCCACGTTAGAGACCGAGTTCGGCATGGGGGCCGAGGCGCACCAGGCGCAGGATATCGGTCCCGGATTTCGGTGGATCAACAACAGATCCGGCTTCACGTGGCAGTCGCGGTGGGCCGAAAGCATCCTCCTACCCCCGCGGCCGCTCCCCCTGCAGCTCCACGATGTCAACGTCCCACTGATGATCCCCCAGCAGGTGCTTCACGAAGTACTCCGCCCTCAGCCAGAACCAGTAGTCGCTCATGTTCCCGAAGCCGTGGCGCTGGCCCGGGAAGACGAAGAAGTCGAAGCGCTTGTTGGCCTTGATCAGGGCCTCGGCCATGCGGAACGTGCCGGCGTGGTGGACGTTGTTGTCCACGTCGCCCGTCGTGAGCAGCAGGTGCCCCTTCAGGTTGGCGGCCAGGTCGGAGTTGCGGTCGATCGAATACTCGAACCCTGTCACCACGTCGGCCGTGTCCTTCACCTCCTTTACGCCGTGGTGCTTCTCGGACCACCAGGCGTTGTAGACGTCGTTGTTGTGGTTCCCGGCCGACGACACCGCGACCTTGAAGAAGTCCGGGTATACGAGCATCGCGGCGGTGGACATGAAGCCGCCCCCCGAGTGCCCGTAGATCCCCACGCGGTCCAGGTCGATGAAGCCGTGGCGGTCGGCGAGCTGCTCGATGGCGACCTTCTTGTCCTCCAGTCCGTAGTCGCGGAGGTTCCCGTACCCGTAGTTGTGGTACCACTTGGAGCGCGCGGGATGGCCGCCCCGGTTCCCCACGGTGATCACGATGAAGCCGAACTGCGCCAGGGCCTGCTCGTAGGGGTTGAGCGAGAAGGACTTCGACACCGACTCGGTCTGCGGCCCGGGATACACGTAGGCCACGATCGGGTACTTCTTCGCGGGGTCGAAGTCGTAGGGCCGGTACATGACGCCGTAAAGGTCGGTCACGCCGTCCCCGGCCTTGACGGCGTAGGGTTCCGGGAAACGGTAGCCGGCGGCCTCGAGCGCGGAGAAGTCGGCCTCCCCGAGGTCCAGGATCCTGCGTCCGGAGGCGTCGTACAGGGCTGAAGCCGGGACGCTGTTGACCCGCGAGTAGTTGTCGATGAAGTAGGTCGCGTCCTCGTTCGAGGAACTCTGGTGATCGTAGTTGCCGGGGTTCAGCAGGGTGAGGCCGCGCCCGTCGAGGCCGACACGGTAGAGGTGGGAGTAGTAGGGGTCCTCGCCCTCCTCGCGGCCGTTGGCGCGGAAGAGGACGTACCCGCCCTCTTCGTTCACCCCGGCGATGCCGCCCACTCGCCAGGGACCTTCGGTCAGGCGGTGGCGGACTGTGCCGTCTGGGGCGTAGCGGTACAGGTGAGCCCAGCCGTCGCGCTCGGACCACCACAGGAGGTCGCCACCGTCCAGGCGGCGGAGCGGCCGGTGTTCGATGTACGTGTTCAGCCGCTCCTCGAAGACCACGGTGACCTCGCCGGTCGCGGGGTCGGCCCTGAGCACGTCCAGACGGTGATGGTTGCGGCTGTGGCGGTAGAAGTAGAGCTCGTCGCTCCGGTCCGAGAGCCACTTCGAGAACCGGATCTCCTCGGGGTCGAAGCTGAAACGGACGTTGGGGTCCCGGTAGATCCCCATGCGCTGGTCCTTCCACCGGCCGTCGTCGATGGGCTTCATCTCGCGCGACTCCATGTCGAAGACGTGCACGGTGGTCTGGGTGACGTGCTCCTCGCCGGGCATCTCGTACTTGTAGGTCTCGAGCTTGGGCCGCTTGTTGCCGACCGCGTGCACCACCCACAGCTCGTCGACCTCCCGCCGGTCCTGGCGGGTCAGCGCGAAGTACCGCGAGTCGTGGGACCAGATGGCGCCCGAAGACTGGCGCTTCTTGTGTTCCTTCTCGGTCTCCTCGTCGTTCGCCCCGCGTCCCTGGGATCCCCACGAGAAGTGCAGTTCGCCGTCCGTGGTGAGCTGGATCTCCTCGACCTCGGTGTCCTCCTCCGCCTTCTCCGCCTCGTCCCCCGTCTTCCCGCGCCGCGCCTCGAGGATCTTCCCGTACTCCTCGTAGCTCATCATCCACAGGTTGAACTCGCGGCTGAAGACGACCCATGCCGTGTCGGGCGACACACTGGCCCAGAAGGGGTGTGTCAGCGGCTTCTCGTAGTCCTCGAGTTCGCGCAGCGTCTGCGTGGCCACGTCGTACTCGAAGTAGTGGACCTTCTTGCGGGTCCGGGGCCTGCTGGGGACATCCTCTTCCTCCTCCTGTTCCTCCTCGATTTCCTCCTCTTCGTCTTCTTCGTCCTCCTGCTCCTCCTCCTCCTCGCCTTCCTCTTCCTCCTCGATCTCCTCGTCCTGCGAGGACTGCACCTCGAACTGCAGTGTGCCCTCGTCGATGAAGCGGATGTTGCGGATGGGGAGGTTCCGCCCGTCCCACGGGTCCCGGGTGATGCGGGTCAGTTCGGCCGCGATGCGGTCGTTGTCGAAGATCTCGCTACGCGTGCTGCGGCCCGGATCCACGAGGTAGTAGTGCGTGCCCTCCGAACTCTCCCACTGGTACCAGAATCGGTCCGAATCGTCGATCCAGCGTGGCGACACGCGGGTGGAGTGGACGAGGTCGCGGATCTTGTAGGGGGCGAAACGCGCCGCCAGGTCGTAGTTGGCGGAACCGGGGCCCTGTACCGGGATCGCGCCTTCCTGGGCGGTGGCCGCGCCGGATGGCCCCCCGAGAACGGGAGGGGCCAGGGCGGCCGCAATAGCCATCGCAAGGGAAACGCGAAGCGTACCAGGGGCGTGGTGGATCATTCGTGACCTCCGGGAAACGGGAGCGGGCATGAAACGATGGATCGGGGCGATCCATGTTATGCCATCGCCGGGATTTGCGCGACCGGGTACCCGCCGGGAAACCTCCCCGGAAGGGGTGGGTGCGGGGTCGGCGGTCCGAGTGCGGCGCCGCCCTGGTGGCAGCCCGCGGACAAAACCCCCACGGCATTCGAGTGGCGATGCATCCGCGCCGGCCGCTTCGCCTCACCTATCCACGTTTTCCGTGAAGCTCTTCCCTGTTTCAGCGCCGCGGGGTGGCCGGCCCACCGGGATGGCCATGACCGTTGTCCACGGACCGCCTGCCGGCCGGGGCGGGACCGACCCGCTTGAAGACGATGTCGGCCCCGGTCGGCTCGAACGGAATGGCCACGGCGGCGACCTCGCCGGAATCGTCGGCGGAAAAGGTGACCAGTCCGGTCACCGGATGCATGGCGGGCCGGGAAGAGATGCGGAACACGTCGTAGTGATAGTGCTCGAGCTCGAGGCGGAAGCCGTCGTAGACGACCTCGAGGCGGTCCCCCAGGTTGCGGACTTCCATCCTGCCATAGGCCGGGTGGTCGTAGCCACCCGCATAGGCGTCGAGTTCGTGACTCGGCTCGGTGCCCTTGACGCGCCGCGCCTCCAGGTCGCGCGCTCTCCTGGCCGCCCGGGTTCGATGGTCGGCCAGAAGTTTCAGGTTGCGGGCGTTCCAGTCGATCTCGGCAAGGCCGAGAAGACGGTCGTAGATGTTGTAGGCGACGATCACGGGAGCGGGGTTCATTTCCCCGGACCTGTTGGTGAGGACGATCACCCCGATCCTCTCGCGCGGCAGCCAGGACATGGACGAGACGAAACCGTCGACCCCGCCGCCGTGGGCCACCATCTTCCGGCCCCGGTAGCTGCCCACGCGCAGGCCCAGTCCGTAGCTCATCTGGCCCAGTTCCGGGAACTCGGACTCACCCGGCATGGCGAACTGCGGCTGCTGCATCCTTGCCGCGTTCTCCGGCGAGATGATTCGCTGCTCCGCGAAGACGCCGGCGTCCAGGTGGGTCTGGATGTAGGCCAGCATCTCGGTCACGTTCGAGTTGATGGACCCGGCCGGACCCATGGGGCCCATGTCGCGGAAGGCAATCCGCTTCAGCACACTGTCCTGCAGCACGTAGGGCAGCGCATGGTCTCCCGAGCGGGGGTTCTCCCGGATCGAGGTATTGGAGCGATCCATGCCCAGCGGGGTGAAGATCCGCTCGTCGATGAGTCGATGCCAGTCCGCGCCCGCCAGCCGCTCGGCGAGGTGCCCGGCCGCCATGAACATCAGGTTCTGGTACTGGTAGCGGCTCCGGAACGAAGCGGTGGGCTCCAGGTACCGGAGTTTCTCGAAGAGTTCCTCCCTGGTCTGCGGGCGGCCATACCATATGTTGTCGTGCCGCGGCAGCCCCGACTGGTGGGTGACCAGGTCGCGGGGGGTCATCACGGCGGTGGCGAAGTCGTCGTGGAGACGGAAGTCGGGGAGGTACTCGCGCACCGGCCTGTCCCACTCCAGCCTGCCCTCGTCGGCCAGCATGGCCAGGAGGGTGACGGTGAAGGACTTGCTGTTGGACCCGATGGCCATGGTCGTGTGTTCGGTGACCGGAAGCCGCGCCTCCCGGTCGCGGTAGCCGAAGCCCTTTGCGAGAACCACCTCGCCGTCGCGGATCACCCCGACGGCGAGCCCCGGGACCTGCCAGTTCGCCATGATTGCCGCTATGAACTCGTCGAGACCGGCGAAGGCCTCGTCGATGGGAATCTTGGGGATGGCGGGGGTGGCGGAGTCGGCGAGGGGTGTGTCGCGATCACCGACCTGGGCCGCCGCCGGCAACACACGCGGACCGGCAAATGAGAGAACCACCAGGAGCGAGCCGAGGTGGCGGGCGATACGAGGCCTGAACTGAAGCGCGCGGTCGCGGCGGTGGTCCCGTATCGGGCGGCTCAGGCTCATCGAGGCACTCCGGGTGGCGTGGTGGTCGACCCTCCAATGTAGCGAATCGAATGCACTGGCGGGCTACCTCGATTTCAGCGCCTGGGCCGGATCCACACGTGTTGCATTCCGTGCCGAAAGGTGCGCCGCCGAGACGCCAAGCGCTGTCAGCAGGATCGCCGCGCCGGCGTATTCCGGCGCGCTGGGCGCCGCCATCCATTGCGGGAAGTCCCAGGCTACATCGGCTGCCGCTGCCGCCAGAAGCAACCCGACGACGAGCCCGGCGGCCACAAGCCCCATGGTGGACCGCACCACCGAAGTCGCAAACTGTCGTGGCGTGGCGCCGACCGAAATGCGAATCGTGAGTTCGCGGCTCCGGGCGGTCACGGAGTAGCTGACCATCGCATAGATCCCGACTATGGCAAGGAAAAGGGCGAAGGTGCCAATGGCGCCGAGCAGCACGACCACGATGCGAGCTGGAACCAGCGTGAGGGAAAGATGCTCCTCCATGGTCCTGGCATGCTTCGTGATCACCTTGGGGTCCAGTTCGGTGGCGAGCGCGAGCATGACGGGAAGGAGCTCGGAGGGATCGCCGGATGTGCGGGCGACGACGGTCCCGGGACGGTGTGGAAGCTGGGCCGCCGCAATGTAGAGCAAGGGCCTGTGGGGTTCGAAGAGAGTGCGAACCCTGACATCGCCGACGACGCCAACCACGGTGGCCCGGCAGCCCTCGCCGGTACAAAGGTCCACCTGCCGGCCTACGGCGTCGAGGTCGGGCCAGAAGCGCTCGGCCATCGTTCCGCTTACAATACACACCCTGCCCGACCCGGCGTCGTCGCCGGAGTCGAGGGGCCGCCCGGCGAGCAGCGGAATTCCCATGGAGTTGAAGTAGTCGCCGCCCACCATGGCCAGGTCGACCCAGTGGCCATCGTCGTCGGAGGGAGGGTCGACACCGGGAATCCGGATCTTCAAAGCGCTTGTCGAGGTGGCCCTGAGAGGAATGAAATTCGCCATGCCCGCCGAGACGACTCCGGGAATCTTCTTCACGCGTCGCAGGTAGTTTTCGTAGAAGGCGCGCCGCTCCTCCTGCGGCCGGGACGGTCCGGGTACCAGCGGAACGATGACTGCGGGGTACTTACCGAATCCGGGGTCGATTCGCCGTGCGCTGTTCCAGCTGCGAACCAGTGTACCCGCGGCGACGACGAGGACGACGGCCGCGGCAACCTGAATGGAGAGGATCGCATGACGAGCCCGCGGTGTGCGCCCGGCTGCCGGTTCGGTATCCTCCTTGAGTACGGCGGAGATTTCGTGGCGCGTCGACTGGATCGCCGGTCCCAACCCGACCAGGAGGCCGGCAAGCACCGACATGCAGAGCGCGAAGGCCAGCACGGCGCCATTCAGCCTGGCATCGATGGTGAAGGGTATCGCGGCACGCACCTCGACGCTTGCGATGACCTTGATCAGGAGAACCGCCAGATACACACCCAGGGCGCCGCCCAGCAGTGCGAGCACAATACCCTCGATCAGGAAACCGCGAACCAGTCGTCTCCGGCCCGCCCCGAGCGCCAGGCGGACAGCAAGTTCATTCCGCCTCGTTTCCGACCTCGCCACGAGCAAGCTCGCCAGGTTGAGGCATGCGAGGAGCAGGAGGATTGCGAGAACACCCAGGGCCAGGGTGGCAACGGGGACGATGACTCTGTCGACGGTGGGGTGGACGGCGGACGCGAAGGCGGGTGTGATTTCGATTCGATGGTTGCGATAGAATGTGGGGTAGGTGGCCCCGAGGTATTCGGCGAACGCCCCGACAACCGGCTCCGCGTCGGCTATCGTCACGCCATCCGCCAGTCGGCCGACGACCTTGAGACTTCTGAGACCTCGCACCTCCAGACTGCCCGGGCCGCTGATGGCGATCCGGTCGGCATTCCCGGCGTGCACCCACAGCTCGGACCTGGTATCGCGAAACGCCCCCCGGAATCCGGGCACCGCCACCCCGACGATGGTGTACGGGAATCCGTTGAGCCACACGGTTCGACCCACGACCCCGGGGTCTCCGTCGAACTTTCGGCGCCAGGTGTCGTCGCTCAGCACGAGCACCGGTTTGCCGCCTGCCGTCGCGTCGTCGCCGGGGCCGAGCACCCGCCCCAACTGGGCATCGACGCCCATGACCTGAAAGTAGGGTCCGGCCACCAGTTCATGGTTCGGACTTTCGTGCATTCCGGTACCGTCATCCAGTCGGACCACGTTTTGCGTCGCACCCGCCACGCCGTCGAACGCTTCCCGGGTGGCGTCCTGCAGCTCGCGAAAGGTGGGGTAGGAGAAGATGCTGTGGTTCGGTTCGGAGCCCATCAGGCGAATGTCCACCAGTTCTTCGGGCTCGGCGTGTGGGGTGGGGCGCAGGATGAGCGCTTCGACCACACTGAAGAGGGCCGTGTTGGTGCCGATGGCGATAGCAAGGAGAACCACGGCCACTGCCGCGAAGGCGGGTGCACCGGTTGTCATCCGCCAACTCGACTTGATGTCCTGGAGCAGTTCTCTCGTCCAACGGGCCGCGGCGGCGCGCTTCCGCCCGACTTCCGGTCCGCCGTGTGTGTTCACTCCATCTTCTCCGCTCGAGGCCGGTCACGAGGATCGGGATCGCGGTGTTTCCCGATAACGACTCTCGTAATACGCCGAACCCGGCAGCGGGGGTTCCCGGGTTCCCCGTTCGTCCCCCGGCTCCATTCACGGGTCAACGGCGGGGCGGCGCCATCCGAACCTCGCGCATCGGGGATTCCACGGTCAGCTCGGCCGCGCCTGCCGCATGTCCGTTCATGCTCAGGATGTAGGAAACGACGTCCAGATAGGTCTCTTCCGCCAGACCTCCGGGGTTGTCGTCGGGCATTGTGGAGCGAAGGGTCCGGTAGAACGAATAGACCGTGCGATGACCCCAGTCGGACCGGAAGGCGCGTCCCCCGAACTCGCTGTTCGTGTGGCAGCCGGAACAGGTTTCGTCGAATGCGCTCCGGCCGCGGTCCGCCTGGTTCGGGGTGAAGATTCCCGTGACCGGTACGTCCACCGCGCGCGTCTCGACCTGGACGTCGATCCGCGAAGGGGGGACGGATGGCGTGGGGTTCACGGACCGCGGCCCTGCTGCCGACGCTTCGGGCGCACCGGGGGAAGTGCAGCCCGCCACGAAGATTGCAAGCACGCAGCCCATGTTCCTGGCGGCCCGCGGACAAACCCCTCCCGGCATTCGACCGGCGGTGCTTCCGCGCCGTACCACTGCGCTCATCCATTCAGAATGTAAAGAAAACATTACATTATGTAAATCATAGTATACATTCCACCACTCCAAGCCTTCGCTGGTTGCGCCGCTCCTCGGGCGAATGGCGCTTGCGCCTTCGTCGCCTTGCCGGCCCGGCGCCTCGTGGCGTGGATCCGAAGCATGGACCTGTGTTCCTCTACCGGTGTAGTTTGGGGTCCCTGGCGTGTTGCCGAAAGGCTCTCGAACACGTCCGCCCGCTCCAATCCTCGAATATGGGAGAAGCGACAGAATGCGCAGCCGAGCCCCGCGAAACACGCCGACCGGATTGCAGCCACCAGCAGCCCGCGGACAAAACCCCCACGGCATTCGACCGGCGATGCATCCGGGACTCCCGGGGGGTCCGAGCGGGTGCGCTTGTGAAACGTTTCACATTCGTGCCGTGTTCCCTGAAATGGACGGGGGCGGCCTGCGCCAACCACGCCAACTGATAGGATACGGGATGACACCGCTCCACCACGACCACCTCACGGCACCCGGGGCCTCACCGTCGGCGACCATGCTGCTGCTGCACGGAATCTACGGCGCGGGGCGCAACTGGCGCACCGTCGCCCGGCGCCTCGTGGACGAGCGGCCCGGGTGGCGCGTCACCCTGGTCGACCTGCGCTCGCACGGGCGGTCGCCGCGGCTGGCGCCCCACACGGTGGCGGCCTGCGCGGCCGACGTGTCAGGTGTGGAGGATCACCTGGGCCGCCCCGCCGACGCCGTGCTCGGCCACTCGTTCGGGGGCAAGGTGGCGCTCCTGCACGCCCGTCGCGCGGCCCCGGCTCCCCGCCGGTACTGGATCGTCGACTCTGCGCCGGGGGCTGGGCGCCCGGCGGGAGGGGCGTGGCGCATGCTGGGCGTGCTCAGGCGCCGGCCGGGTCCGTTCGGGAGCCGGGCCGAGGCGGTGGCGGCGGT
>CAZTOF010000724.1:0-2395 GCA_964615515.1 uncultured Gemmatimonadaceae bacterium | reverse complement strand
GGGTCCGGCCATCGACGTGGACGCGGACCCGCTGCCGGACGTGGTGCTGGAGGTGGACCACAGGACGGACGTTCGCCGTCGCAAGCTCGGCATCTACATGGAGAGCGGGTTTCCGGAGGTCTGGGTGCTGGTGCCGTGGGAATCGTCGAAGCGCGCGCCCGGACTCGCAATCCACGTGTGCCGGGACGATGTCTATCGAGAGGAGTCGTCGAGCCGAGCGTTCCCGGGGTGGTGGGCGGAGGAGATTCACCGGGCGCTTACCGAGACCCCATTGTCGTCGGGCGCGAGGCGTGCACTGGAGCGGGTGGCGCTGGCGATGGGCGAACGCGAGGGCACGCGGCCGGAGGACGACCCGTTCACGCGCACGATCAGCCGGAAGGCGCAGGTGAGGGGCCGCATGGGACTCGTGGCCGCGGCGCTGCGGGCCCGGGGTATCGAAGCGGTCCTGGATTCCACGGAGGATCGGGTGCTCTTCGGCGCCATTTCGGACGATGCCCTGATGGCGGCGGCCCTGGCGTGCACGGATGAGGCCGACTTCCGGCGGCGGCTGCAGGGAGCCGCGCGACCTGCACGCGGAGCATCCGCCCTGTCCCGACCCTGAAGAGTGACGGCGTACTCGACGAGGCGCCGGCCCTCGTCCGCAGTGACGATCGGATGGTCGTCCGCGGTGCAGCCCAACGTCCGACCCTCGCGCGGATGCGCCCGGCGACCCCGTCGGCACCGCGCACTTGCCCCTGGCAGGCCGCCCCTCGCGCGCATGCGCCCAGCGACCCCGGGCAGCCTGACCCTCGTCAAGACCCCATCGGGGGACACACCCGGTCCGACTTCACCGCCGAACCGCATCCATCCTCCGGTCCCATCGTCACTCCCGCTCCGACTTCCGGCGTGAAGTCACGCCGTCCGGGACGGACTGACCGCCGGAGTCAGCCGTGCATCAGTCCGCTGGCCACCGCCTCCAGCAGCCGGGCGCGCAACGGAACCAGCTTCGATGCGGCATAGCGTTCCATCGCGGTGCGCCGGGCGGCTTCACGCACGCCGGCGAAGTCGTCCGGGCGGTCCAGGACGTCGCAGATCCGGCCGGCGAGTGCACCGGTGTCGAAGAAGTCGACCAGCAGCCCGTTCTCGCCGTCGCGAACGACCTCGCGCACCGGGTCCGTATCCGAGGCCACCACCGCGCAGCCGGCGCTCATCGCCTCGATCATCGACCAGGAGAGCACGAAGGGGACGGTCAGGTAGACGTGCGCGGACGACGCCCGCAGCACCTCGCGATAGAGAATGCGGGGCAGCCGCCCTGGGAAGTGGAGCCGGTCCGTATCGATGTCGAGCTCGCGCATCGCCTTGTTCCGGAAGGTGTCGCCATCCGACAAGGGCCGGCCATAGGCCACCCGATCCTCCCCGACGACCACGATGTGGGCACGGGGCCGGCGTCTTTGCACCTCGGCGAAGGCCGCCATCGCCTGCGGAAAGCCGCGATAGGGCTCCATGCCCCGCGCCACGTAGGTGACGAGCTCGTCGACGTGGGAGAGATCGAGGTGCGGCAGCTTCAGGCGCCGCCCCGGCAGCGGCGTGAAGTAGTCGGTATCCACCCCGTCGTGCTGCACCGTCAGCTTCGGAAGCAGCACTTGCGGAAACTGCGCCGCCTGAAACTGCGTCGGAACGATCCCCCGGTGACACGCGGCGACGTCGAGCAGGATGGCGGCGTTGCGGGTCCTGATGCGGAGCTCGTCGTCCTCCGTCATCTTCTCGAGGAACCCGGCGTCCGCGCCCTTCGCGTGGTAGTACCACTCGAAGTATCCGACGTAGCTCGCCTCCGGCCACACGTCCCGCACGTACAACCCCGGTCCCCAGCCGGAGTGGGCCACCACGAGATCGGGCGAGTAGCCGCCCGCCTTCATCTTCAATCCGACGCGCGCCATCGCCTGTCCGTTGAGGACCGCCCGCTCGACGAACGCGAGGTAGTGGTGCTGGGTCCTGGCGACCTCTCGGTGCGGGCGGTAGCGCACCATCCGCAGCCATTCGGGCGGCGTCCCCTCCCAGGCGGTGCCGTAGGTCACGTCATGACCCTGGCTCCGCATGTAGTGGGCGAGGATTCCGAACTGGGCCGGAAAGTTGTTGTGCAGGAACAGTACGCGCATGGACCAGGCCTCCACGAAAATCGGTGAGCGCCGCCGGCCCTGTCTCTCGCATCGGTGGCTGCGCTGAAGGTGCGCATATACAACTCTGTCCGCGAGCCGTCCAGCCGCTCGGAAGCCGCTCGTAACCGTTCGGCGCCCGGGGGATTTTACTGATTGAGGGTTCGTTTCCAGTCGCGTCGCAGGGGCCGGAGCCAGACGTCCTTCCTGGGCTTGTCGAAGAGCTTGTCCCGGTCGTAGCGCCCTCGGCCCTGGGTGGTCCC
>CAZTOF010000723.1:0-1826 GCA_964615515.1 uncultured Gemmatimonadaceae bacterium | reverse complement strand
AGAGGGCGATGATGGTGGCCGTGAGGAGGGGGGGAGGTGTGGCCTGCAGACCTGGCCGGAATGACCTGGAATCCGGTTTGCGTGCCTTCATGGTTGCTTGCAGCCTTTCGCTCTGTTCGTTCGGTGAGAATGGCATGGGATCATAGCCCGCAGCCGTCCGCCCGAGAAGAGAGGGCCTTGCGGATCCCGGTAAGTCGCGTATCTTACATGTCATGAAGACCGTCATTTCCACGAAGGGACAGCTCGTGCTGCCGGCCGAGCTTCGTCAGCGCGACGAGGTCGTGGCCGGCCAGGAATTCGAGGTCGAAAGGCTTGGTCCGGGAGTCTATCGCCTGGCCCGCACAGGTGCTCTGGAGAACAGCGGCCTGGTGGACTGGCTGCTGTCCTGCCCCGAAAAGGACTGGTTCCTGCCCGTTGCCTCGGAGTCGACCGCGGACCTGAAGGATCCGGGAATCGGGGGTCAGTGAGATACCTCGTTGACACCAACGTCCTTTCGGAGACCACGAGGGCGAGCCCCAATCCCGGGGTCGTGGAGTGGCTGAGAGACCATGAGGGGGACATCGCCGTGAACCCTGTGATCCTCGGGGAAATCCGGTTCGGGATCCGGCTGCTGAGGCCGGGACGGAGACGTGATTCGCTCGAGATGTGGTTCAGCGAGGTGGTTCGCAGAATCCGGTGTGTCCCGATCGACGCGAAGACCGGTCTTCGCTGGGCGGAACTGCTGGCTGGACTCCGCTCAGGCGGGAGGTTCATGCCGATCAAGGACAGCCTGATCGCGGCGACCGCGCTCGCTCTTGGCCTCGTCGTGGTCACCCGCAACCGGAGGGATTTCGAAGCGGCGGGGGTCGAGATCGTCGACCCGTTCACATTGGGCGAATAGGGGAACGACCCGCCACTCGACGATGCGGGTTCCGGACCCATGCGCGGAAGCCCGATCCGGGCTAACGTGTCCGAACCCCGATTCGACCCACTCCGAGAGGACCAGGACCCGTCACACCGACATGGTTGACCCCGTGAGTGCACGAATGGCCCCGCGGACGCTCGTGCTGGCTATTGCGGCCGGTGCCTGCTCCGACGTGCCGGATGGCGCCCTGGACACCGATCGTCCACTGACCGCGGAGTTCGTCGAGGTGTTCAGGGTGGGTGACGTGGACCCGCCCGATTGGGCTCAGTTCGGGAAACCTCCGAGCTTGGGGTTCGACGGCGGCGGCAACCTGTTCGTCCTGAACCCCGATGTACCGGTCGTCGCCGTTCTGGACCGTGATGGCGGACTCGTCTGGACCCTGGGACGGAGAGGCGAGGGCCCCGGGGAGTTCAGCGGTCCCGACGACATATACGTCTGGCGGGACGGTACGGTGGCCGTGGCGGACCGCGGAAGCGGCACCTACGTCGTGTTCGCTCCCGATGGCTCCTTCGACCGTCAGGTGAACATGTCGGCGGGCCACGTCGCGGATTATGGAATGATGGCGTTCCGGAGCGGTACCAGGCCGCATCCCGATGCCTTCGCGCTGGTCGCGCGCGGCATGAGCTACAACGTTCAGGAGATGTTTCGACGGTTGGAATCGCCCAACCCGACCATCGGACCGCGCGGCCTGGAGCGGTTGACCCTGGGATCGACGGGCACCACCGCCGAACCCATCGTCAAGGCGGGCGAGGTACGGGCACCGGTACCTGGTGAGGAAGCATCCGATGCCACGGACGAGCCGAGAAGGTTCGACCCGGGCCTGCTCTTCGACGTCCTGCCCGACGGGTCGGTGGCCTATTCCGATTCCGCCGGCTATTCGATCAAGCTCGTTGCGGGCGACGGTGCACCCATCGGCACCATC
>CAZTOF010000722.1:0-1898 GCA_964615515.1 uncultured Gemmatimonadaceae bacterium | reverse complement strand
CGTGTAGACCGCGCCACGGCTGTCGTCCGTTCCGGGGGCCCCGATCAGGACCCTGTCACCGGAGGCCGCGAGGGCCGACCCGTAGTTCGCGTTCGCCTCGGGCGCCGCGTCGAGGGCGCCGGCCTCTTCCCAACCCCCTGCTCCCAGGCGGTAGTGATACACGCGGCCCGCGGCTTCCAGGCCCTCGAGATCGCTGGTGGGGACATCCCACCGGGGTGCGCCGATCAATGCGCCGTGGGTGGTCATGACGATCGCCGAGCCGAACCCGTCACCGCTCGTGCCGTCGCCGGGCTGGAGGACGCCGCGCTGCACCCAGTCGCCGGATGCGTCGCGCTGGTATGTGTAGACGGCGCCTTGGGCCGCGGCTTCCGTCGGCTGGCGGGACGGCCGCGGGGGGCCTGCGCGGTGCCGGGAACCCCGACCAGGAGCCAATCGCCGTCCGCGGCCAGACTGAGGCCGAAGTCGGTGCCGCAGAGTCCGTCGAAGCGGCATTCCGGGGACTGTCCGGCGATCTCTTCGTCGTCGATCATGCCCGCGGCCGCCCATGCGCCGCCTGCACCGCGCTCGAAGACGTGGAGCGGGCCGCCGCGCTGGCCGACGAACAGGGTGTTGCCGGTCCTGGCCAGGAGCGTGCCGAAGCCGTCCGCGCGCTCGGAATCGGGGGCGCGGAGCATGGAGGCCTCGCGCCAGGTGCCGCCGGATTCGCGGTACACGTACACGGCGCCCGGCCGGAAGCTGGTCGTCGGCTCGGCGATGAGGATCTCGTCGCCGTCGATCACGACCGCGTGGCCGAAGGCGCCGGACTGGGCGGTCAGCGGGGAGGTGGCGAGCGCGGCGGATGCGGCGGCCACAGCGGCCACGAGGGTAAGACCCGCGAGGAGGCGGGCGGTGGGTACGCGGATCATGTTGGTGTCTCCGACAAGGGTTGGAATCGATCTCCCTTTCAACTTACCGGCCTGTCCCGCCGCTTCAACACGAACAGCCCCTCCTGGAGGCTCGTCACGATCACGGTTCCGCTCTCGAAGAACGGATACGTGCTCCAGGCCCCGCTGAACCCCGGGCCCTCGTGGTGCGGCGAGGTGTCGAAGTAGCCGACTTCGCGAGGGTTGACCGGGTCGGAGATGTCGAGCACGTGCAGCCCGTAGCGGTAGTTGGCCTGATAGGCGTAGCCGTCCTTCAGGTAGAGGTTGTGGGCGCTGGCGGGCATCGACCCCATGAATTCGCGGATGAGGATGGGCTCTTCCAGATCGGTGAGGTCCCAGATCAGGGTGCGCGTGGTTTCCACGGCGCCGCGGAGCACGTCGCTCTCGTCGTCCTGGTAGAAGTAGCGGTGGTCGGGGGTGAGCCAGCCCTGGTGGATGTAGGCGGCGTTGGGGGACGAGGCGCGGGCGACCGCGACCGGGTTGTCCTTGTCGGTGACGTCAGAGATCTCGAAGAAGGCGCCGTTCGAGTTGAGGCACAGTTCGTGGCCCGTGTAGCGCTCGTCCGGGCCGTCGTAGGTGACGCACTGCGAGTCGTGCGTGCCCCGCTCGTGGGTGGCACACCCGACGAACACCGGGTTCTTCGGGTCGCGGATGTCCATCATGTGGAGGCCGCCGCCGCAGGATTCGCCGCCGCCGCGGTTGCCGACCGCGTACGCAAAGCCGCTCTCTTCGTTGATGACGATGTTGTGCGAGCTCGCGATGCCGCGGTAGTGCGTGTCGGGTTCGAAGAGGGCGGGCATGTCGGCGAGTGCGACATCGCGCAGACGGTTCAGATCGAACACCTGCATGCCATGGTCGCCGGCTCCGTCCGCAACGATGTAGGCGTGGTCCCTGTAGGTCTTGATGTCGCGCCAGAGCTGCGACGGCGGGGTCCCCCACGGCTTGGGCAGGTCGCCGACCAGCACCGGGTTGGAG
>CAZTOF010000721.1:0-3065 GCA_964615515.1 uncultured Gemmatimonadaceae bacterium | reverse complement strand
AGAACGAGCTCTCGGCGCTGGTGCCGCTACCCGCCTCCTGGGGCTACGGCGCCATCATGCAGGTGTCGCAGGCCGCCACCCGGGGATTATATCGAATAGTGCCCATTGACTCCGGCCGCGCGTGGGCACTATAATGTTATCCCATGAGTCAGCCAGCACCGGGACGTTGCGACCGCACCGGAATCAGCCTTGTCGAGCTGTTCCGCATGTTTCCCAACGATGCCGCGGCCGAAGCGTGGTTCGTGAAGCTCCGGTGGCCGGACGGGATCGCCTGCCACTACTGCGGCTCGACGCCGGTGCTCGAAGGGGCGAAGCACAAGACCATGCCGTACCGCTGCCGAACGAAGGGCTGCCGCAAGCGGTTCTCCGTCCGCACAGGGACCGTCATGGAGTCCAGCAAACTCGGGTTCCAGGTGTGGGCAATCGCCATCTACCTGATGACTACGAACCTGAAGGGTATCAGTTCCATGAAGCTGCACCGCGAGCTGGACATTACGCAACGGTCGGCGTGGTTCCTCGCACACCGGCTCCGCAAGACGTGGAAGGACGACGGCGCACCATTCGGCGGACCCGTCGAAGTCGATGAGACGTTCGTCGGTGGGAAGGCGAAAAGCATGCACGCGGCCGACCGTCACCTGGCTGGCCCGGACGGCCGCGGGAACAAGGTCACCGTGGCCGGCGTCCGGGCCCGCGCGACCGGCAAGGTTCGGGCCGCGGTCGTGCCGGACACCGAAGCGGACACGCTGCGCGGGTTCGTCACGCACTGTGCGGCGCCGACCGCGATGGTCTACAGCGATGGCGAACCGGCCTACGCTGGCCTGCAGCAGCACGAAGCGGTCAACCATGGCGTCGGAGAGTACGTCCGCGGGCAGGTGAGCATCAACGGCATGGAGTCATTCTGGAGCATGCTCAAGCGTGGGTACGTCGGCGTCTTCCACCGGATGAGCCCCGAGCATCTGCATCGGTACGTCGGGGAGTTCGAAGGGCGCCACAACGCCCGCTCCCTGGACACGGCCGACCAGATGGCGGCGATGGTCCGCGGCGCCGAAGGCCAACGGCTGCGCTACGAGGATCTCATCAACCACGGCGAGCGCAAGGCCACCGCCGTCTAGTCCCGGTCCCGTTCAAGCGCCTTCGCCAGTCTGGCCGCCATCGCCGGATTGGCGAGTCCTGACGCCTCTGTCGGTTCCCGCGGCGGTACCAGGTCGAACACGACCAGGGCCCCATCGTCCGTGGTCCACAGGGCGCCGTCGTCGGTCGTTTCGAAGGCGAACAGGTTGCCGGTGGGGAGAAGTTCCTGTACCGTGGGCATACGTCTCCTGTGATGGCGGCTCCTGACTTTCTCAGGGTGCAGGGAGCCGCGGATATCCCGGCCGGGTACCATGCCCGGCCGGTTCGCTGTACGGGACGATTCTACTTCCTCACCATCCGAATCTGGCGCTGGCGGAGACGCCGCCGGGCTTCGGCTGGACGGTCACGACTCGCGCGGCCGGGACGTCGGCCCAGACCGTGGCGAGCAACAGCCCGCCGACGACTGCGCCCGCGCCGACGTACAGCAGCGGTTTTCGCGCGAGCCGGATATCCCAGGGCGTTTCTTCCGTGTGGACGTGCCGGCCGGCAACGGTCGTGCAGTAGTCGTACCCGTACAGCCCTTCCCGGAACGACGATCGGTACCCTTCGCAATCGCGCTTGTAGTTGAACGCCGCCGCGATGCTTCCGACGCCGCCCAGGACCAGCAGGACGCCGCCGGCGAACCGTTCCGGAGACGTGCGCCGCGGTTCCTGCCCGGCCGCCGGAGTCGCCAGAGAGAGGATCAGAACGATGCCGATCAGGTTCTTCGTCATCGTGTCTCTCCTACTGCGCGGGCAGCCGGCCGGGCGTTGCGCGCACGTCGATCACGGACTCCGTTTCGACGTTCAGATCGCACTCGTAGACGTGCGGCTGCCACGCGCCGAAGCCGGTCTGAAACTCGATCTTGTCCCCGAGGTAGGTGACGACGTCGGGATCGGTCGTATTCCGCGAGCGGGAGAACTTCGGCTCCAGCATGCCGTCCGTCCAGCGGGACGTGAACTGCGCCAAGCGTTCGACGTGTTCCGGGCAGCGGACCAGGGCGGCCACTTCGCCCCGCTCCGCGGGTGTCCGTTCCGGCGCCGGCGGTCTATCGGATGATGCCGTGGAGCCGTTCTCCGGACTCAGGAGCATGCCCCCGCCGACGAACATGCCGAAGGCTACGGCTACGGCCCACACGACCGCCAGGCGGTTCGGGAGCCGCACCCATGAAGGCTTGACGAGACCGACCAGGGCCAGGACGAACACGACGAACGAGAAGGTCATCAACACCGCCGCGACGAAGTCCGGCGCGCGCCGCGCCAAGACGATGGTCCCGATGAGGCCGACCGCGCCGCCGACGATTCGCCGTGTACGTGCGTCCATGGTGCCTCTCCCCCGTGCGGTTGCGCCCCGGTGACCGGGATTGGTCACCGGGCCGAGTTGCCACACCAGACGACGCACACGGGCGCAATCCCCCCGCCGAAACGGGGCGGCCCGGTGTCAACCGGACCGTACGTCGTCAAGGTGTGGCAGGTTCAGCGTGGATCAGAAAAGTGCCGATGTCAACGTGGATCGGCTACCATCAGGGGAGAGGGGAGAGACACCCATGCCGAAGACACAACAGGCGGTACCGAAGGACGATCCGCGCTACCAGCCGACGAAAACTGAGCTCGAAGAGGACGTGAGCATTCGGGACGCCACGCCCGACGAACTGGCGCTTGCCGTCGTCGGGAAGCACCCGCGGCGTCTCGTTCACTGACCGTTCCGCGGGCCGCCCCTGGCCAGGGGCGGCCCGCCCTACCGTTTGGGCACTATTCGATATAATTCCCCCGCCACCCTGGTCGGCATCGAGGCCCCCGACGCGGGCATCGACCTGGAGCTCAAGCCCTACGCCATCGGCGAGGCGCGCGGCGCCCGCGCCGCGGGGCCGCGCCTTTCGAACGACATGACCGGGGACATGGGCCTCGACGTCAAGTACGGCGTCACCGAGAACCTGGTGGCCGACCTGACCCTGA
>CAZTOF010000720.1:0-6830 GCA_964615515.1 uncultured Gemmatimonadaceae bacterium | reverse complement strand
CCCCAGTATCGCATCCGGCGAAGACGGACGTAAGCGGGAAAACCCTCACTTTCTGCAGGGGAAATCCCCTCAATCCCTGTAGGGAAAATCCCGTCGATCCCTTGTAGGAAAAACCACCCGTTTGGGAAGGCTGCGCGGCGCGACCCCCGCGAGACACATCAAGTCCGATCCAGCGCTTGCGTGATGTGGTGTCAGCCCTGGGGTCATCAGCCGAGAAGTCGCGCTCCACGAGGCCCGGTGCGGGCTGGGACTTGGACATCCCCTTTTCGTCGTGTCCGTCTCGAAGCGCCTGCGTAACGCCTTGGATCCCCCAGCCGCCTCATCAAACGGGCCAGCCTTTGTACTCGCCGGGCGGCGAAAACCCTGCACGTGGGCGCATGGCTGCAAAGCGGGGAACACGGCCAGCTTCACCTTCATGAACGCATGCGCCCGCTGGGGATCGAGCCGCCCCCCCTCGCAAGCCGCCCCTTATCTCCCTGTCAACATCCGGGGGTCGGGTGCGATTGCAATGTGCGACTTCCAGGCAGCCGGTGTCCGAAGGGTGGGCTCCCTGCCCAGGCCTTCAGGCGACCAGCTACCGGACTCTTTTAGGGGACCCCGCGCGATCCTTGGATCCGCGCAGCTCCCTGACCGGCGCGGCGAGACCCCGACAGCCCCGCGGGGTGAGCAGCGTAGGCGGGTCCGCAGAGCGGAGGCCGCCCTTCTCCAGGCAAGCTTGCCAATACTTCGACACGCCGCTGAGTTGCGGTCCCGAACCACCCTGTGCCGTCCCCAGACACGGACGGAATGCGTCTCGGCCATGTGGGGTCCAGAGTCTCGCCACGCACCCAGTTTGTCCAGTTGCGATCGACTGCCGTGAACGCGAGTTCCGAGCGGGCGCCGTCGGGAAGGCCGTCCTGAAGCGCCCGGATCAGGTCGCGGTACTCGTTCGAGAGGAACTCAAGCAAACCGAAGTGGCGCGGAAAAGCTATGGCGGTGTCTTGCGGACCCAACCACGGCCCGCCGAGGTGTAGCGAGTCCGGCACGTCGAACTCTGCGTCCGCGAACGCTTCAGGGAGCCCCTCGATGCGCGCGTCGACGAGGTAGCCCCAAGCTCCCTCCGCTCCGGTCCATTCGAAACGGAAGTTGGTCTTCGGCTCCAGACGACAGCTTCCGCCCTCCTGCGTCAGGTCTTGGAACCAGAACATGCCGGGAACGCGGCTCGCCGACACGAGGAGCCTCCCGTCCGGGGTCTCGATCTCTAGCGCGAGCCGCTCGCCCGGCGCGAAGGGTGACGGCGACATACGGGTGCGGTAACAGGTGCCCGTGTGTTTGGGCCACGTGAACTCGGGCACATGCACACAGACCTCGGTGTCCTGTTCGGTAAGATGGACAACTCCGCCCGATTCGCCCGAGAGACGCACGCTGGCACCGGGCACGAGGCCCGGGCCGGTCGCCCCGACTGTACGATGAAGGAAGGCAAACGCATCCAGGACGGGAGCAGCCGTATCCGCACGAAGGATTGCCCATGTTTCGGCAAAGATCACATCCTCGGGTCGTTCGACCAGAACGCCCGTCAGTTCGCATCCGGTTGTGACGACCGCGACGACTGCCGCTGCTGCCACAAAACGAACGCCGCCTCGACCCGATTCGCTCCGGGGCTTCAAAACGACACCTCGACGCCGAATGTCGGCAGGATCGGAAACATGGAGACGCCCGTACGGGTGGGCTCGGCTTCCCAGTGATCGTACCAGTAGAACAGCACGTTCTTCCGATTGTAGACGTTGATCACGTTCAGGTAGGGTTTGATGGTCCCCCAGTCCTTCTCGACCGTCTTTCTCAGCGAGATGTCAACGCGGTGCCGCGCGGGGTAGCGCGCTTGGTTGCGCGGCCCGAAAGCGGCCGTAATCTCGCCCCGATACACGAGCAGTCCATCCACCAGCCGCTGATGGTGGATGGCGAAGTCGCCCAGCGGGAGCGTGTACGGCAGCCCGGTGCCGAAGTTGGCGCGAAGGCCGCCTACAAGCCCCCACCACCCCAGCGGCCTGCGCAGCACCAGATCGATGTCCAGCCGGCGGTCGAACACGGGAGGATACGTGATCTCCGGCGGCGGCAGGACGCCTGTCCGCGTATCGGGAAAGGTCCGCCGGGCCCGAAGGAAGGAGCCCGATATCCAGCCGGTCCAGATACCCGCGGAGCGCTCGGCAAACAGGTCAAGTCCGTACGCCCTGCCGGTTCCGGCCAACAGGTCGTCCAGAGGATCGTCGGGAGTGTCGGCGAAGTTCATTGCGACGATGCCGTCAAGCGTACGGTAGTACGCTTCTATCGAGCCGTACCACGTTGCGTCCTCGCCAAGGAACGCCTCCGCTCCCGCCTGCACCTGGTGCGAGACGACCCGAGGCGCCCGGTCGCCGGTCAGCACCCACACGTCCAGACCCACCGGCGCCTCCTCGTCTCGCAGCGAATGGATGAACTGGGTGTAGCGGCCCGCAGACACTCGCAAGGCCGCGTCGCCGCCCCCGAGGAAGCGCTTCACGGCGAAGCGCGGCGACAGGGTGATGGACGGGCCGCCCGGGTCGGGACGCCAGTGGTCGAGCCGGAGACCGGCCTCTACAAGCCATCGGGAACTCGCTTCCCAATGGACTTGGCTGTAGCCGGCCAGACCGAAGCCGCTCCCGCTGGTCGCGTCCACGGTCGGACCGCCGGCGTTCACTTCATTTGCGTATGCTCGCCGGTCGGCGGCCACCCCGGACTTCCAGCGCACGCCGGCAACCGGTCGGCGCTCGATATCGGCCTGGATCGACGCGTGATGGATGCTCGTCCCCGCTTGGGCGTCCAGGTCTTGAAGGGTCAGGTCTGCGGCAAAACGAGAGAACGACGCGCGCACCCCCATCCATCCGCCTCCGCGCATGGGATTCACCCACGAACCTCCCACCGCGTCGTTCCCCCACGAAGACCGAACGCCCAAGGGGCTGTCCCCGACGCGGGTCATGTCCAGAACGTCCCGTCCGCCGTAGCCTGTGAACTGGATGCGGTGGCCGCCCGTCGTCCAACCCTCAAAGACGCCGTGCACGTCGGCTAGGCGGTAGGGGAACTCCGTGAACGGCTTAGTCAAGAGGTCGATGTACGAACGGCGCCCCGAGACTCGCCACCGAGTGTTGGCCAGACCGACCGGTTCCGACAACCGTTTGGGGAGCGATCCGTCCACCGCAACACGCGAAGCCAGAACGCTGATCCCGGCATCAACGCTGGTTACCCCGTCACCCGCATCCGATTCCACGGTGAGAACCGACGACACCCGACCGCCGTACTCGGATGGGAAGCCCCCGGCGCGGAGTTCCGTCCGCCGCACCATGTCGGCGTTGAAGACCGAGAAGATGCCGCCGAGGTGAAACGGGTTGTAGATCGGCATGCCGTCCAGCAGGATGAGGTTCTGGTCCGCCGATCCGCCGCGCACGTTGAACGCAGCCGCAAAGTCCGAAACGGTTGTTACGCCGGGCAGGGTACCCACTGCACGGAGGGGATCGCTCTCCGCGACCCCCGGAATCGACTTGAGCGCCGCACTCCCGATGTCGTGTACGGTTGTCCCCGCAGTCTCCTCGAATCGCACGCGTGCCCGGCTCCTCGCCCCGCTCGCCTCCACACCCGAAAGTTGGATGGCTTCGTATGCGAGGACAATCTCCATCTCCACGCGCCCGGAACCCTGAATCTCCGAGCGCTCCCGCTGCCCCGCAAACCCAAGCCGGTCCAGGGTAACGACATAGACGCCCGGCGAAAGATCGTGAATCGCAAAATGGCCTAGTGGGTCAGTCTCGTCGAAACGCACATCCGCAGAATCGGCGACCGGAAAGACCCGCACAACGGCACCCTCCACCGCAATGCCGTCCTCCGACCACACCCTCCCCTCGATCGTCGCTTCCTGCGCGGCCTCGGCGACTCCCCCAGGCGCGATGAGGAATGTCGCAGCGACGACTAAGGGCGGCAGATGTTTCACGAGCGTGTTCATGATAGTGCCTATCGTTCGGTGTCAATTGCTTGCACTGGGAAGCCGCTGGCCCCCCATTCGCGGATCGACTCGAAGCCTATCTTGCGCAGGAGAACACGTTCGTCTTCGACCGAAACGTGACCCGCCCGGCGAGCAAGCCGCCTCGACAGGAGAACGATCTGCGGAGTCGCGCTGGGACCCGCGAGCTCGCCTTCGCCATACAGAAAGTGCTGGATACCGGTGTTGGCCCAGCCGTTTCCGGCCGCGATCTCGTCGAAAGCACCGAACGTCCCGAGGTGTTTCAGGCCATCGGCCGCCACGCGATCGCGGGCAATCCCCAAAGCCCCGAACGCCTTCCCGTGCCTGCGCGCCTTGGACTGGAGTTCGGTCTTCATTGCTCGCACGAGGCCCGGTAACTCCGGCAGGTTGGCCCAGGGACACGTGGACGACCCAACGTACACGAGCACGATCTGCTCGCTCGATCCCGATGGTCCTTGAGGGACGTAAGCCCCCAAGTTCAGGAGAGGGGAAGTCCACCGTACGGCGACGGTCGGGGTCGGCAGCAAGCCCAGCGAAGAAAGTCCGAAACCAAGACTCGCTCCAAGCCCCAGCGGAACCAGCGCCAGGATGACAAGCCTCTTCCGTCGACGAGCAAACGTACTCACGGCTCGTCGTGCCCCATCTGCCGGAACTTTCGAATCTCGATACGGACTTCCGGTTCCTCGAACAGTGCAATGTACCCATCCTGTTGGATCGAAAGCACATTGGGTAGAGCGTTTCCGAGATAGGCACCGATTCCGGTGGCGGCATCAATCAGGTAGCTCCGTGGCACGATCTCCTTCTTCTCGGGAAGAACCCGACCGAGTTGGGCCAGCACATGTTCGCCGGACTCGGTCGCCGCAACGAGGTACAGACGGTCGTGATCCAACTGGGCGCTCTCCGCGTATCCGACCGCGCCCGTCTTCGGGTGCCTCAGCTCCGCTACCTGAAGTTGAAGGTAGTCGTCCGCGATCGCAGCCGTCCAGCGAAGGGACCCGTCCAGCCCATATGACTGGAAGACGGGCTGAATCTCGAACCCGAACACGATCTGTTCAGCGGATTCGATGCAGTCGATGAATCCGCCGGAGAGCGCCCGCCGAATGATCTGATGCGGGTGACGGTACCCGTATCCCAGGCTCTTGGTCGGATCCGACAACTCGCTGATGAGCCAGTTCCCCTCCCGCTGGAACCCCGTTGCGAACAGGCGACCGTCGCCGAAGGCGCACAGGTCGTTCCCAGGCGTTGGCCTGAAATCAATGATCTCCCGAAGCTCCCATCCCTGCCGACCGCGGCCGAATACCTTGATGGGCCCGGTCCTCCCCAGAGGCACAGCCACCCGTCCATCGGGAAGCAACTCCAAGGTGTGTGCCCTGCGGAGTTCCATTGGACCGTCCCCCCGACCGCCGAAGCTCTCCAGGAAGTTGCCCCGGGAGTCGAAAACCCGAACCTCCTGCGCATCTTCGTCCAGCAAGACGATGTTCCCACCGGCATCGATGTCGGCCATCGGTATGTATCCGAACAATTCGGGGCCCGGTTCACCTGAGCCCAGCGCCAATTCCGTCCGTGCGCTGAGAAGCGCGGTGCTCGTGGCCCGCCATCTGGCAAGCGCCTCGGGGGCAAGGCCTGTGGGTTGGCCTTCGGAAGCGATCACAGATGCGTCAACCGATGGCGCGTTGGCGGCATTTGGGTGGGCATCGACAAGCGATGGGGATCCGCGCCCGCAGGCTGCCGAGACCACAGCAGCGGCCATTCCCGCAACCAATCGGCAACCTGCGAACAGACTTCCTAGTCGTCGCATTGGTAGTTCGCGCAAGGAGGATCGCCATCAACAAGATCGCAACCCGTTCCGCTGTTGGGGGTTATCTCACAGGACCAGGAATCGAACCACCACCTTCTTACGTGCTTCACGCAGGCGTCGTCTTCGCAGGTCGATCCGCCGCCGCTCCCGCCGCCGTCGCCCCGGTCATCGTCGTCGCCGGGCGTTTGGGCCGCGATGGGTGTGGGGATGTCCCCGACCGCGGCTCCGCCGACGATCCCCAGTAGGAACAGGAACGTCACCGCCGCTACCGTAGCGACGATTCGTCCGACGTTGAAATTGAGCAGTCCGTTCATCGGTCTCTCTCCGTATCTGAAGACACGAGGCGGCGACTCTCGCCCCTCTGCCCTATAGTCACCGCGAAAGCCCCGATCTGTTTCATAGGCCCATCCACGGCTGATCGGCACGACGACTTGGAGGGTGGTAGAAGCTTTGCCGTGTCGCGCGAGAATGGGCTGCTGGAAGGACGTGGGATGAAGGGGCGGATTCCCGCCAATCGACTCCGGCCTTGCCGCTTTCGCGGTACGTTGAATCCAAGTCCAGTCCAGCGGCAGGAAACGCAGATCGTGCAGCCCTGTAAGACTTTAGACGATTTCCTGCCGGGATTCAGGCCTCATGTGCTCTGTCGGGCCGGCAAGGCGCGACGAAGGGCCTGTAGCAGCGCTACGGGCCCAAGGAGCAACGCAGAGCGCGGCCCCGACAACGAAAAATGTATAGCAAACATGACATTATGTAAACTTTGCTTTACATCGTGACGAGGTGAGGCCGAGCGTCCGGCCCGGATGCATCGCCGCTCGAATGCCGGGGGGATTTTGTCCACGGGCTGCTTACGCTTCGTCGCCGGCGGGCGCAGTCAGCCCCTCACCCTGGTGTTCCTGGAGGGTGCTACGGGCGTGCTCGACATGGTCCCGGGCCTCGTCGTCCGTCGGGGACTGGGCCAGGAACGCTTCCAGGTGGCCGATCGCCTCACCGCGCGCGCCGTGACGCAACAGCAGGAATGCCAGTCCGTAG
>CAZTOF010000719.1:0-4258 GCA_964615515.1 uncultured Gemmatimonadaceae bacterium | reverse complement strand
GCAGGATGCCATCGCGGCCGAGGTCCCATGGCTGGTGGTGGTTTCCGGGGCGGATCCGCCCCGGCCTCATTGAAGCTCGCCTTCTGGGTCGCCTGGCGCGTGGCGTTCGTGGCCGGTTTCCGGGGCGGATCCGCCCCGGCCTCATTGAAGCGCGAACTTCGAGTCGCGGATGAACCAGGTGAAGGCGGTGTTTCCGGGGCGGATCCGCCCCGGCCTCATTGAAGCACCGTGGTGAGCCCGTGCGGCTTGTTGCTGCCGTCGCCCGTTTCCGGGGCGGATCCGCCCCGGCCTCATTGAAGCCCCGAAGCGTTTCGAGCGTCTCGGTGCCCGCGATCAGGGGTTTCCGGGGCGGATCCGCCCCGGCCTCATTGAAGCATTTCCTTCCCGGTGGTTATCACCCGGTACTTCTTGGCGTTTCCGGGGCGGATCCGCCCCGGCCTCATTGAAGCAGTGCTGGGCATGGCGGCACCGTAGTGGGCAACGGCGTTTCCGGGGCGGATCCGCCCCGGCCTCATTGAAGCGGTACCTGATGGCGTGATCGTCCGTACCGCTGGTCGGTTTCCGGGGCGGATCCGCCCCGGCCTCATTGAAGCTTCAGACCGCAACCCATTCCTTTACCGAAACCCCCGAGTTTCCGGGGCGGATCCGCCCCGGCCTCATTGAAGCTACGCCTCGGTCAGCTTCGTGACGGCCTGCGTACTCTTGTTTCCGGGGCGGATCCGCCCCGGCCTCATTGAAGCGACCAGAAACCCGGAAGACATCAGCTGCTGACCCCAGGTCGTTTCCGGGGCGGATCCGCCCCGGCCTCATTGAAGCCTCGGGCATCCAAGCCGCTTTGACGGCCGAGGACCGCACGACAGCACAACCGACGAGGACTCAGCGATTCGTCTCAACCGCTTCCTTGACTCCAGACCTCGCCGAGCGATCTGGAAAGGCGCGGCGCATGACGAATTCGTATTGCTCGCGAGCACTTTCCAGCGTATCGTCGGGTGCCTTGGCCGGGAGATCTTTCGGCCTGACGGGACGCTTCTTGCCCCCATCTTCGGCAAGTGGCGGATCCGCATCGCCGTCCCACAAGATTCCCGGTCGAGGCACGCGGTAGTAGTTTGACGGGTCACCGGGCTTTGTGGCTGTTCTCGCAGTCTCGCGGGGATCTCGGACAAAGCGGCCCAAAGCAGCCTGGCAGTAGTCCTCCAACAGCTCGATGCATGCCCACCGACGACCGATCCGTTCACACACTTCGCCGGTGACGCAGCTTCCGGCAAACGGGTCAACCACCAAATCACTCGGCTCGGTCAGCATCCGAATGAAGTACTCTGGGAGCTCCGCCGGGTAACGGGCCGGGTGCGGCTTGTGGCCGTGTTCCTCGCAATAGCGCAGATAGAAGCTGTTGCTCTCGGTGTTCGGAATCGCAATGAGATTAGGTGGGATCGCCGCACCGTTGTCTATGCTGAACTTGGAGCTGATGTCATGGCCAGACGGGCGCTTCTTCGCACGGTAGCCTTTCGTCAGCAGGTCCTGCATGCTTGGGCTGTAGGGCTGGAGAACGCGCCGGTTGCTGGCTTTGGGCCAAGGAGTCTTGGAGAGCCACCAGACCGTGTTGACCGCGTCCTTCACTCTGATCCGGCGTACCGTGACCCACTCGGCAGGCGTTGGGAGCTTCGAGGGATTCCACCAATAGAACTCCTGTGCGAGGTGGAAGTCCAACTCCTCGCACAGCATGATAAGCAGCTTGAAATGGTAGAGGTTCCGGGTGGGATAGCCCTTGTTCCACGCGCCGCCGATATCGATGACCAAGCTGCCGCTGTCCTTGAGGACTCGGTGAAACTCGGCGGCGAAGGACTTGAACCAATCGACGTAGTCGTCGGCCTCGACGTTGCCGTAGTCTTTCTTGCGAACCAGTCCGAATGGTGGGCTGGTCATTATGAGGTCCACCGACTCGTCGGTGTACCTCGCCAGCGCTTCGCGACTGTCCCCTTGAATGATCTTCCCCAAGGAGGTTTCGCGAAAGGTCGTGAAGGCGGGCTGTGTTTGCGACACGGGCGGGCTCCTACAGTTCAAGTCTCTTGAGTTCCATCGCGTGGCGGGCCTCACGATTGAACACATCGACGATGGCGGCGGGACGGGCCTCAATGAGCGCGAGATCGTCGCCGTCCAGCATGACGACGCAGAGATTGGAGTCGGTCATGATCTTGTTGGCGTACCGCCGGGCATCGTCGCTGATCTTCCCGGTCGAAACCATGACGATCGCGTTGCTCTTCAAGAAATGCGTGAGCCCCACTTCCTTGGCAACGTCGTCCAGCGATACGCGAGCGGTGTTCTTGCACTGGACCTGCCAGCGGGAGAAGACGAGCCTCGTGCTCTGGAATATGAGATCCACCTCGGCTCCACCGGTGGCCGCGCCACGGAGGCGGGTCGCCACGTAGGTCAGGTCGATGAGCCGCATGAGCTTGAAGGCGAGCGCTTCGAGCGCGAGGCCGCGAATGTGCCGATCTTTCGCTGTCAGGTCCGCGCGCACGTCGCGGAGGGACTTGCGCAGGAGGGGCCGCAGATCGGCTTGCGTCAAGTGCTCGATCTGCTCGATCAACGGTGCGATGACATCAGCTTCCAGCTTGCCGGTGGCGGTGACTAGGAACGGTTTGGCACCCCGGCCTGCCTTCTTCGTACCTCGCTCCAGCTCGATGTACCCGGCTTTCTCCAGTGGATAGAGAACCTGTTTGGGGAGGTTCTTTTCGTTGAAGGTCACGCCGTAGGTGGCGGTCGCGAGGCGTTCGATGTCGTTGGACGGGTGTGGCCCGCCTCCGTCAATGTTGGCGAGAGCCTTGAGGTAGGCGCGCTGTTGCGGCGAGAAGACAGCCAGGGCTTCGAACTCCTCGATGGCAATGCCGAGAATCTCGTTGAGGCGCGCCTGATCGACTCGGTAGCCGGAGACGAGCACTCCACCTTTCTCAAGCCAGAGGCGCATGGTGCTCATGTGCTTCCCGCCGCGCGGCACAGAGATGCCTCGTTCCTGAAGCCACTGGCGGAGCTTGATGAGGTTGATTCGTTCACCTGCGGCATGCATGTCCAGCAGGCACTGAACGAAGCTCATTCCGCGACAGTTCTTGAGAATGTGGCGAGCGAAGGACTCGAACAGCGCTACTTGGTCGTGGCGGGTGGAGTAGAGTGCCTCGCCGGTCTCGGTGAGAGTGGCATCTGCATCGCCGATGAGGCCGTAGGCCCGGAGGGATAGCTTCGTGTTGTTGGCGAGTTTGCGCTTGTTGTAATCGCTGGTCTCGTGGTCAGCGAAATAGCGATCTCTCACGCCCTCCTCGAAGGCATTCCAATCCGCACCGTGCTGGTGCGCCAACTCCAGAAGGACCCCGAGATCGATCCGGTCTGGAGAAAACTCGCTGCCGAACGGAAGGTCGCTGCGCGGCATATGACCTCGGCTATTTGACCAGAGCGGAGTTCGCGACTCGGCCGATCGTTCGAGCTGGCACCGATGCGGGCGCACGGCTACCGCAGCCGCAGCCACCGTCAGAATCGAAGAGGATCACCGAAGGTCGGTCACGATCCTCATCCTGACCCGTACCCCACATGTCCGGAGCGGCTGTCTTCGACCTCATCGCGGCCGATCCCCGCCCGGACCACGCCCTCCAACGGACGCGGGCGTGCCTGTCGCGGCCCAAGTGCGTGACGCCGGGCGGCGCTGCGTGTGCTGAATTGGCACCGCGCATCGCGACCGGAAGCGAGGTGGCCCAGCGGTTCGTGTTCTGTGCTGTCAAGCCTGCGGCCTCGGCTTCCTCGGTGAAACGGTCCATCAGGCTGTCCATGGATTCTCCCTCTAGGTCCGAGTTGACCAACCAATATAGCGTCGTCGCGCCGTCGGGCACCTGGACTCCGTTCGGCCCGATCTACGATGTCGGATGGTGCTTCACTTGGGAATAACGCGGTTCGGGCCGAACGGCCCTCGGGCGCGGCACTCTCGGGTCAAACCAGTCCTACAGCCTTCTGGAGACCCAGACCGCCCGTCCGACGACGCGGACATGCTCGGCGAGGCACTCGTGGCTGTCGTACTCAGGGTTCAGCGACCTGAGCACGAGCTTGGGCGGGTCGGAGAGCGGCAGGTGCTCGATCCGCTTCGCGACGAGTCCCATGCCGTCCCAGATCACGAAGATCCCCGGCGGCACCGGCACCGTCCGGCTCACGTCGATCATGATGCGGTCGCCGCTCGCGAGGACCGGCTCCATCGAGTCGCCGTCCACCGGAATCATCC
>CAZTOF010000718.1:0-2888 GCA_964615515.1 uncultured Gemmatimonadaceae bacterium | reverse complement strand
CTCCTCGCCTATCGCCGACGTGCTCCCGGCGATAGGCGAGGAGATCGAGTTCCCGCCGGTCCTGACCGCCAACGCCCTGCGCGCGGTCATCGAGTCGGGTTCCACTTCGCCGACCGTGGAACGGGCGCGCGGGCTGCTGGGACCGGCGGACAACCACGGGGGACTGGTTTCCTTCCGTTACCTGGTTCCTTTGAGCGGGGTGCTGGTGCTGATCTTCGGCCTGCTGTACATGAGGGAAAGGCGCATGGGCGGGTATCGTGCCGAGCGGCTTGCCTGAGCTGAACCCCGCCTTGCCGGCCACGCGCCCCATCGCCCTCGGCGGGCGGGCGGGCTGTCCACGGAGCGCCGGTCGGGGGCGGCTCGCGTGAACCCGCACGTCGGGCGGCGGTTGCGGTACGGCATGGTGGGCGGTGGCCCCGGCGCCTTCATCGGGGGGGTGCACCGCATGGCGGCGGCGCTGGACGGAGAGTGGGAACTGGTCGCGGGCGCCTTCGCTTCGCGGCCGGAACGCTCCCGCGAACAGGGGCGGGCGCTGGGACTGGACGCGCAGCGCGTCTACGGCACCTGGCGCGAGATGGCCGAGGCGGAAGCCGCCCTGGGAGAGGACCGGCGTATCGACGCCGTCTCGATCGTCACCCCCAACCACCTCCACCACCCCGTCGCCACCACCTTCCTGAACGCGGGCATCCACGTGGTCTGCGACAAGCCGATGACCGCCACGCTGGAGGACGCGCGAGATCTTTGCCGCACCGTGGAGGCGGGCGGTCTCGTCTTCGCGCTCACTCACAACTACACGGGCTATCCCATGGTCAGGGAGGCGCGCCACCTGGTGCGCGGAGGGCGGTTGGGCACCCTGCGCAAGGTGGTCTGCGAGTACCCGCAGGGGTGGCTGTCCACCCGCCTCGAGGAGACCGGGCACAAGCAGGCGGAGTGGCGGCAGGACCCGGCACGGGCGGGGAGCTCTTCGGCGGTGGCCGACATCGGTTCGCACGTTCACAACCTGGTGGGCTATGTGACCGGGCTCGAGATCGACCAGGTGTTCGCCGACCTGTCGGCCCAGGTCCCGGGGCGCGTCATGGAGGACGATGCAGGCATGCTGATCCGTTTCGCCGGCGGTGCCCGCGGCGTCTTTCACGCCAGCCAGGTGTCGACCGGCGAAGAGAACGGGCTGGCGCTGAGGGTCTACGGGGAGAAGGCCGGGCTCCGGTGGCGGCAGGAACGGCCGGATCGGCTGCGCGTCCTCTCTCCGGACGCGCCGGGTCGGACGCTCACCCGGGGAAGTCCCTGGCTGTCGGCGGAGGCACGCCACGCGACGCGGCTCCCTCCCGGACACCCCGAGGGCTTCATCGAGGCGTTCGCCAACATCTACCGGAGCGCGGGGCGGGCGATCGGGGCGGCGGTCGCGAGGGCGGAGGCGGACCCGCTGGACCGCGACTTTCCGGACCACATGGACGGGCTCCGGGGAATGCGCTTCATCGACAGCGTGCTGAAGTCGGATGCACGGGAGCGGTGGACGGAAGTGGGGGCATGCCCGTGAGCCGTCCCGTGACCCTGTTCACGGGCCAGTGGGCCGACCTGCCCCTCGAGGTTCTTGCGGAAAAGGCCGCCGCGTGGGGGTACGACGGCCTGGAGCTCGCCTGCTGGGGAGACCACTTCGACGTGCGGGCCGCGCTCGCGGATGCGTCGTACTGCGAGGGCCGGCGTGACCTGCTGGCTCGGCACGGCCTCGGCGTTTGGGCGATCAGCAACCACCTTGTCGGCCAGGCCGTCTGCGACCGGATCGACGACCGCCACCGCGCCATTCTCCCTCCCGCGGTATGGGGCGACGGCGACCCGGCGGGCGTGCGGGAGCGTGCGGCCCGGGAGATGCGGGACACCGCGAGGGCCGCCGCGCGGCTGGGGGTCGGGGTCGTCAACGGCTTCACCGGAAGCCCGGTTTGGCACCTTCTATATTCCTTCCCCCCGGTGCCGGCCGGGTGGATCGACGGCGGCTTCCGGGAGTTCGCAGAGGCGTGGGTGCCGATTCTGGATGTGTTCGAGGAAGAGGGCGTCCGGTTCGCGCTGGAAGTCCACCCCACCGAGATCGCCTTCGACGTCGTCACCGCCGAGAGGGCCCTGGCGGCGCTCGCCGGGCATCCCGCGTTCGCCTTCAACTACGATCCCAGCCACCTCGCGTACCAGGGCGTCGACTACGTGGACTTCATCCGCAGGTTCGCAGGCCGGATCGCCCACGTCCACGTCAAGGACGTCTGGTGGTCGGACAGCCCGGTGCCGGCGGGTGTCTTCGGCGGACACACCGACTTCGGCGACGCGCGCCGCTTCTGGGACTTCCGCTCGCCGGGGCGGGGGCGCGTGGACTTCGAGGAAGTGCTCCGGGCGCTGAATCGGAGAGGATACGATGGTCCGCTGTCGGTGGAGTGGGAAGACGCTGGCATGGACCGCGAACACGGGGCGGAAGAGGCGTGCGCCTTCGTGCGCGGGCTGGTGTTTCCGCCGTCGGATACAGCTTTCGACGCCGCGTTCAGCGGTGGCGGTGAAGACCGAACCCACTTGGAGTAGGAGCCCGTGAACAAAACCCCCACCGCATTCGACCGGCGATGCATCCGGGCTGGACGCTGACGCTCCGCGTTGCTTTTCGGGCGAATGGCGCTGCTATTCCCCCTTCAAAGCGCCTTGCCGGCCCGGCGCCTCGCCGCTCTCGGTGCTCGCGGGGGTTTTCCGTGAAACTCCACCGTCCGGGACGGAAGTTTCGGCTCCGCGGGGTGGCCACCCACACCGGCGTGGCCATGACCGTTATCCCCGGACTCCTGGCACGACAAATGGAGAAGACTTCGATGCGATGGGTGACCGCGATGGCGATTCCGCTATTGATCTGCGCGGGTGCGTGT
>CAZTOF010000717.1:0-2088 GCA_964615515.1 uncultured Gemmatimonadaceae bacterium | reverse complement strand
CTACTACACCGTGGGCGTCACCGAGCACATCTGCGGCGTCGACAACGTGCAGAGCCTCTGCAACCTGGCGCTCCTGACCGGCAACCTGGGCCGCGAGGGCACCGGCGTGAACCCCATGCGCGGCCAGAACAACATCCAAGGCGCCGGCGACGCCGGAGCGCTGCCGAACAACTACCCCGGCTTTCAGACCGTCACCGATCCGGCCCACCGGGAGAAGTTCCGCAAGACGTACGGGCGCAAGGTCGACCTCGAGGTTGGCATGACCAAGGTCACCGCGCTGGACCTCTGCGGCGACGGCATCCACGCCATGATCATCAACGGCGAGAACACCCTGGTCACCGACCCCGACCGCCACCACTGCGAGCACGCGCTGAAGAGCCTCGACTGCCTGATCGTCATCGACATCTTCATGACCGACACCGCGCGGGTGGCCGACGTGGTCTTCCCCGCCACCGCGTGGGCCGAGACCGACGGCGTCTGTACCAACACCGAACGGCGCGTGCAGAGGTTGCGCGCGGCAGTGCCGCCCCCGGGCGAAGCGAAGCCGGACTGGTGGATCGTGTCGCGGCTGGCGCAGCGGATGGGCTGGAAGGGCTTCGAGTTCGAGTCGGCGAAGGAGGTCTTCAACGAACTCTGCTCGCTGTCATCCACCTACGCCGGACTGGACTGGGACCGGATCGACCGGGGCGAGTACCAGTGGCCTGTGCCCGAGGAGGGACACCCGGGGACGCCCAGGCTGCACGAGGAGCGCTTCGAGAACGGGCGCGGGATCTTCAAGCTGCTGGAATACCGGGATCCGGAGGAGACGCTTTCGGAGGAGTATCCGATCTGGTTGACCACCGGCCGCCGGCTGCCCCAGTACCACACGCGTACGCAGACGGGGCGGGCCGCGGGAATCGACTACCTGCTCTCGGAGGAGACGCTCGAGGTGCACCCGGAAGACATCGCCCGGCTGGGATTGGAGGACGGCGGCTGGGCCGAGATGAGCAACCCGCGCGGGTGCCTCCACGTGAAGGTGCGCGCGACGACCAAGTCGCCGAAGGGGACGGTGTTCGCGTCGTTCGCCTTCGAGGACGTGCCGGTGAATGTGTTGACTGGCGGTGGGTATGATCCGGTGACGCAGACGGCGGCGCTGAAGGCTTGTCCGGTGGCGTTGAAGCCGGTGGGGCCGGCACCGGCGTTGGCCGGGGTGGGGCCTGAGGTGGGGCTTGGGCGGTTGTAGCCGATGGCGGAGATCCCGCTCACCGACACCCGCTCGATGACGCGCCGCTGATCGCTCCGCGTTAGATTCCTCCCGCCTCAAACCGTAGGGAGGGACGACATGGTTCCCCAGGAGAGTCTGTCGAGAATCAGAACCATCGTGGAACGCGCCTACGCCGACCATTTCGGCGCACACGATACGGAGTTGACGCTCGAGCCGTTCGTGGACCACTACGGGTACGACATGGTGGACGTCGTCTTCGTGTTCGACGAGATGCCGCCCAGGTTCGGGGGCAGGGAGATCGTGGATTTCGAGGGGCAGGTGGATGACGAGATGACCAAGGAGGATCTGCTCATCGACACCGGCTTCCGCTACCAGCTGCGGGCGGAACTGGAAGAGTTGATGGCGGAGGACGGGCGATGAATCCTGACCATTGGCTCGACGCGGCCGCGCAGCTACTGCACCAGCCTCGACGGGGGGCGCCCCGCCAGGTGGACCTCCGGTGTGTCGTGAGTCTCGTCTACTACGCCCTCTTCCACTGGTTGGCAAACTGCGCCGCCGACGCGCTCGCCGGTGCGACGAAGCCGCGAGACCGGAGTTGGACGCGGGTCTATCGCAGCCTCCAGCACCGGCAGGTGCGCGAACAATGCCGCAGGGGACGACGGCCCGGTGGCCTGCCGTCATCGATTCACCGTTTTGCCAGGGCGATCGTTGCCATGCAGGCCAGGAGGCACAGCGCCGACTACGACCCGGACACGCGGTTCGCCAAGGGTGACGTGGCGGCATTCCTGGAAATGGCAAGTCGTGTCATCCGGGATCTACAGGGTGCGACGCCCGCCGAAAAGCGGGCTCTCGCCATACACGTGCTCTTCAGGGAGAGGTCCGTC
>CAZTOF010000716.1:0-3230 GCA_964615515.1 uncultured Gemmatimonadaceae bacterium | reverse complement strand
ATCGTACGTTGCCCCCACTGCGCACAGGTTGCTCGCTGCGCCGGAGCAACCTGTGCGCAGTGGGGGCAACGTACGATGGAACCCTGCGACGACTCAAGATCGAGCGGCGCCTTCCGCTCCGCCCACGCGCCGCGTGGAATGCCCGCGCTCCCGGTCGCATATTAGCTTGAAACCCGACCAGGGCACACTGGCACATTGATCGGAGCTACCCGTGAGTCACGCTTTTCGCAACGTCAGGTTCCATCCACCCGCGGCTCCGGCGGCCCGTGGAAGAAGAGGGCCCGGATTGTCCGTGAAACAAGCACCGCTCAGCCCCGCGAGTCTCCGTCGGCGGGGCGGCCGCTCGATGCCATGGGGGATTCGAGCGACGACGCTGCTCCACGGACTCCTGCTCCTCACCGCCGGCACCCCTCCCGCCGCGGACGCTCAGGTCGTCCGGGGCCGGCTCCTGGGCGCGGACGGCGAAACCGGCGTCGGCGGCGCAATGATGACACTGGTGCACTTCGACGGCACCGAAGCCGACCGCACGCTGAGCAGCGGTGACGGCCGGTTCCGGGTCACCGCGCCGAAACCCGGAAACTACCGGTTGCGGGCCGACCGGATCGGGTATGCCACCACCTTCTCCAACTACTTCGCAGTGGCGGCCGGCAAGACCGTCAGGATGGACATGTCCGCCTCGGTGGAGGCGATTTCACTGGAAGGCATCGAGGCGACCGGGGAGCGGCGCTGCGGGGTCGAGCGGAAGAAGGGGTTGAAGCTCGCAAGGGTCTGGGACGAAGCCCGCAAGGCGCTGACGGCGGCGGCGTTGACCCAGGAACGAGGCTACTACCAGTACGAGATGAGGAACCTCCGGCAGCGGCTCGAGCCGGAGAGCCACAAGCTGATTTCCGAGGACCGGAGCTACAACCGGTCGTACGTGAAGGCGCCCTATGTCTCGCGCCCGGCGGATTCACTCGTGGAAGGGGGTTTCGCACGCATCACGAGAGACGAATCGCTCTACTGGGCGCCGGACGCCGAGGTGCTGCTCTCGGACTCCTTCCTGAGGACGCACTGCTTCAGTCTCAAGACGGATTGGCGCAAGGCGTCGGGTCTCCTCGGACTCGGATTCGAACCCCAGTCGAGGCGCGGGGTGCCCGACATCGGCGGCACCCTGTGGCTCGATGCCCGGCTGTCCCGGCTGGAGCGGCTCGAGTTCACATACCGGAACATGGATTATCCGGACGGGATCGGTAACAACGGAGCCGGCGGGACACTGGAGTTCGAAGCCCTGCCCAACGGGACCTGGATCGTCGATTCCTGGCGAATCAGGATGCCCCGCTGGAGAATGCGCAGAAGCCCGGTAGGGGGCGGGGGATACGCGATCGTCGAGGAGATCCTGGTGCAGGGCGGCGACGTGGTCCGGGTACACGGAGACAGGGGCACGATCCTCGAGGCCGAACTTGGGGGCGGCATCGCCGGGGTCGTGCGGGACAGCCTGCGAGCCGGACTTGCGGGCGCCAGAGTCTTCGCCGAGGGCACCGGCATCGAGTCGGTCACGGACGCCGAGGGCGGGTTCGTCCTGGACGGGCTGGAACCCGGCCTGTACTCGGTCGGCTTCACCCACTCCTACCTGGAGGCGTTCGCGTACACCCCCGAGTCCCTGGAAGTGCGAGTGCCCGCCGAGGTGACCACTCCGGTCCGGATCAGCTTCTCCGCCCCGTCGGCAGGAGGCATCATGCGCTCCATCTGTCGCGACGTGGAGCGCCCGGAGCCACCCGTCGAGGCCGGGCGCCAGGTTGCCGTCAACGGGATTCTGGTCGGCCGGGTCACCGGTCCCGACGGCACTCCGCTCCCGGACGCGACGGTCCGCATCGTGTCGACCCACTATGATCTCGCGTCGTCCGAGGGGCGGGTCAGCCTGAGGTCGGGCCGCTCCGGCGTGTTGGTGACGACCAACGCGTTGGGATACTATCGCGCCTGCTGGGTTCCGGAGGACACGCCCCTGGATGTGGCGGTCGTGGCGGCCGACAGTGCGAATCCGGGAGACTCCGGCGCCTTCGTGGCGCGGACGAAGGAGCACCGGATCATCATCGACCCCCGGGACCCGCTGGGCAGACTGGACCTCAGGATCGCGGCCAGGTGAGCGAGGCGGCCCAACCGCGGGATCGTGGGAGGACGAGCCCGGCAGCCCGCGGACCACGCCTGCCCGGCAGAACATCCCCGCGCGGGGTTTTTCCGCGGGTCTTCGGGTTTCGTGCGTCGATGTGGGCTCTGATGCCGGCCACCACGGCCTCGTTGTTCCTGCCCGTCCCCGCCCGGGCCCAGACGGACCCCCCCGACTCGGTCGCGCTGGCGCCGATCGTCGTGTCGGTCCTGCGGTCCCCGGTGCGTCTGGACCGGCTGCCGTTCTCGGCCTCCGTGCTCGCCGGTCCCGTCCTCACCGAGGGCAACTCGGGCCTCTTCATCGAGGAAGCGCTGCACGCCCTGCCGGGGGTGAGGGTGCAGAACCGCTACAACGCCTCCACGGGCGAGAGAATCTCGATTCGCGGCTTCGGCGCACGGTCCCAGTTCGGCGTGCGCGGCATCAAGATCCTGGTCGACGGGATTCCCGCGACCCTTCCCGATGGCCAGACCACCCTCGACCACCTGGATATCGGTTCGCTGGGGCGGGTGGAGGCACTGCGCGGTCCGGCGGCGGCTCTCTACGGGAACGGCGCCGGCGGCGTCATCCTCTTTCGCAGCGCGCCGCCGTACGCCGGCACCTATCGGCAGGACGTTTCGGTGGTGGCCGGCTCCGATGGCCTGTTGAGGTTGCAGGCCACCGGTTCGGGTACCGTCGGCGGGGTCGGTTTTCGCGCCGGCGTGGCTCGGAGCGCCTACGACGGGTTCAGGAACAACGATTCCGAATCGGGAGAGGATCCGTACAGCCGGGCGGAGCGGACGACGATCAACGCCGCTCTGACCTCGCCGGCGGCGGGTGGAACGCTGACGGTCCAGCTCGGCGGCCTGGACCTCCACGCACTCAACCCCGGCTCGCTCCCCGCCGAGCTGTTCGAGGAGGGAAGCAACCAGGCCTGGGGCTTCAACGTCGCGCGACGGACACGGAAGGACGTCAGGCAGGGCCAGGCGGGGGTGAGCTGGGACGGCCCCGTGCGCGCCTTCGAAGGGAGCCTGGCGGTGTACGCCGTGCGGCGCGAGCTGGACAACCCGATCCCGACCAGCGTGATCGACCTGCGCAGGACAGGTGGCGG